>JAGVWU010000004.1 GCA_018304145.1 Candidatus Pacearchaeota archaeon
TTTTTTAAAATCGCCTTTTTTAAGCATATCCCATGCAATTTTTATATTGTCTGAAAATTTGTAATATCCCTTTTTCTTCATCCAGTTATAAAGTATGTCTGCTGATGCTGCACTTATCTCTGAATAGCTTAGATTAGGCCCTGCGTATATTGGAGCATTGCTATGATACCTATCTCCAACCAAGTTCTTTAACCAGATATCATCATCCCATAAACCTTTTCTTTTTCCAATCTCAAAAACTTCTGTCTTTGGATAGGCTAGTAAAATTGAAGCAGTGGTTATATCAGGATCAAGTTCGTTTATGTACTTCTTTTTTGCTTCTATATTTTCTTTTGTTTCATGATCCCCTCCAATTATAAAATAACTTTTTGTTTTGATATTGTATTTTTTGCATAAATCAAAGGCTTTCTTCACTTGAGAAATAGTGTGACTTTTTTTGAACCATCTTATTCCTTGTTCTGTACAATCTTCAATTCCAAACTCAATCATATTGCAATTAGCCTTTTTCATCCAGCTAAGCAATTCTTCATCAACAATGTTAACTTCGGCTCTGCATTGCCACCCTATTTTTTCAGGAAAACCTTCTTTAATCATAAGATTACAAATCTCAATGGCCCTTTTCTTATTGGAAGTAAAATTATCGTCATTAAAATAAATAAATCTTATTCCTAAATTATAAAGCATCTTCATTTCTTCAATAACATTTTTTGCAGACCTGAATCTTATCTTGTAACCCCAAAAATTATTGGATGAGCAAAAAGTGCATTTGAATGGGCAGCCTCTTGAACTTATTATGCTTCCATGAGGGTATTCTTTATAAGTAAATTCGGGCATTTTTGCATATTTTTTTAGATCAAAAAATTTCCATTCTGGAAACGGAAGTTTATCCAAATTTCCTATTGGTAATGAAGGAGGATTATGAAAAATTTCATTATCTTTTTTATAGGATATGCCTAAAATCTTGGAAAAATCCTTCCCTTTTTCCAAAGCATTGATTAAATTCAAGGTAGAGTATTCTCCTTCATTTCTTACTATGAAATCTATAAAAATGTAATTCTTAAGAATCTGGCCAGGGACAAGGGTTGGATGAGGGCCTCCTAAAATAATTGGTATTTTAAATTTTTCCTTAATTATTTTAGCAAGCTCTAATGCTTCAAATCTATTTGTGGTATTCATGGTTATACCAACTACCTGAGGGGCAATTTTACCTACATATCTAATCATTTCTTTTATTGAAGAATCTGCTCCATCATGAATATATGCATCATGCCCATTTTTATTCAGCATAGAAGCAAGATAAGCTATGCCTAAGGATGGGAAGGCTTTTTCTTTTTGCGGAGGGCTTAAAAATAATACTTTCATTAGGATAGTTGAAATATTTTAATTAAAAACTTTTCTGGTATGAATTAGATGAATTTTGTTGATTGAATTCGAACACAATTAAAATAGCTTGTTTTTTTTCAGCATCTATAAACCAGGCATTCATTGGAGTTAATAGTTTTTGTATATTTTCTGTAGGGGTTAATCCCCAAGCTGCTGGATTTGGTTCTAAAGCAGATTCAATCATAAATTTTGGATGAATTTTATTTACAAGTTCTAAAAACTGCGTTTCATTCATAAAAGCAAAACCATAGGTTTTTCTCTCTGAATAATAAATAGTTTGGGGAGTTGACCTGCTTAAGATAATATCGTCTTTTTCAGAATTAGCTTTTATCCATAAAGAAGCTTCCTTAACCTGAATATAAGAATTCAACTTATCTTTGATAATAAAATCTGCGTGTACAAATTGAGTATAAACTCCTAAAGAAAGAATTACTATTATAAATAAAATAGCCAATTTTTTATAGTTTAAAAGTCCTGAAATGAATTCTGAAAAACATATCATACCTTTGCTTGTAAAAACAAACATTGATATTATTAATGGAAAAAACCACCTAAACTCATAGGCTTGGCTTCTCAAACCAAATATAAAATATGCGAGAATTGATAGAAGAATAAAAATATTAAAAATATCTGATTTTAAATCTAAATTCTCTTTATCCGGAGATAATTTCTTTAATGCCTCTGGATAGATAAAAAATCTTCCTATGATTATTAAAAAACCTAGTAAAAAGGCATAGTATAAAATATTAGGCATAGAGATATTTATTGCTTGATAAAATCCTTTGAAAACTGTCAAAGAACTCCATGAAATTTTGTTGTTAACATTAAAATAAGAAAGCAGTCCTTCTTTTGAAAAAATTCCATGTTTTGGAAGAGGCAAATTGTTAAAAAAGAAAGCTCCTAAAATCAATAGTATTAAAAATGCTATCCATATTGGATAAGTTTTTTTATTAAATAATCTAGACTTATTTACAAAAATCAAAAATATAAAAAGAGGTACTAAAAAAACCAGATTTCCCGGTCTAAAAAAACCTGCAACCAAACCAAAAAAAACAATCCAAACTAAAGAGTATTTTTGTTTAATAAAAAATAGGTTTTCTTTTTTAAGATATGACCTAAATAATATAAAGACAGCCAGCAAATCAAAGATTAATCCGAAATTTTCTGTATGGAATCTGTTGCTATAAAAAAGATGCTCCCAAAGAACACCAAAAATAGTAAGGGAAATTATAGCTATTCTTTTGTCAGAATACATCTCGTTTATGCAAAAATACATTAAAATGATTGCAATTATCGATGGAATAAAACAAACAAGAAACCTTAGAAGAGGTTCACTTTTTAGTCCTAGTATATAAAAGATGGAAACAAATAGTGGAAAACCTGGAAGTCTTTGAGCAGGGGCATTATAGGAAACAATTCCTGCATAATTTTTAGCTATTGCAAGATATTCTGATTCATCCCACCAGAGTGGCTGATTTTTAGTGAGTAAAAAATAATGTATACGAATAGCAATTATTGCAATTAAAACTGCTAGAAAACAAAAATTATAAGGGTTCTTTAACCAAATCTTTATTTTCTCTTTTTTTGATTTTGTTGGATTTTCAGGAATATCCATAAAATCTAAGAGATTTCAGGCTTTTTATTAATTGCTGTTATTTACCAAAGCATCATACTCCTTCATGTATCTTTGATAAATTATATCCCATTTATAATCTTTTGATTTTTTTTTGTTATTAAAAGATATTTTTTTTGCTAATTTCGGATTGTTCAGAATTTCTAGAATTTTATTTTCTAACTGCTCCAAGTTTCCATAATTTGCAAAAAAACCATTTTCAGGTTCTTTCATTTCATAAGGGACCCCATTTACAGGACTTGCAACTATAGGCAATCCAGAAGCCATTGCTTCAAAAAGAGTAAGAGGAAGGCCTTCTCTATAACTTGGAAGAACATAAACATCTGCAGCCTGATACATTTCTGCAATTTTATCTTTTCCAAACATAGGCCCTAAGTATTTCATGTTTTTGTAGGGTCTTATCAATGCCTTAACTTCCTCAGCCTTTCCTTCATCAGGACCAACCCATACAAATGCAATGTCTTTTCTTTTCTTGGCTATATTTATTGCTGCAAGAGCGAGTTTCTCAGGACCTTTTGTTGGATTTAGTCTTCCAAAAAAAAGAACTAATTTTTTTTCTTTAATTTCATATTTTTTCCTAAATTCATTTGAAATAACTTTTTTAAAAAGAAGAGTATCAGCTCCATTTGGAATAATAATTATTTTTTCTTTTTTAGTTACAAATTTTTTCAAAATATTTATTTCCCAAGGGCTTAGTGCAACTATTCTGTCTATTAATTTAAAAGTTATTTTGTTTAGGATTATATCATTAAGAAATAAAAAAGGTCTTAAAATAGAAGGTCTAAAAGACATTCCTGTCCATGGGCAATGGGTTGTATGTATGTGTTTTGCCTGATTTAATCTGGAAAGTATTCCTGCAAACAAGATATAATCATGTCCAGAAACATGACTATGAATAATGTCAAAACCTGCTTTGAATCTCCACAATAAAGAAGGCCATACAAAAGTATTAAATGAAAGTCTTAGAATATAGGGCAATCTATGAACATGAACTCCTTCAAGAATTTCATCTTTAATTTTTATTCTATTTTTTTTATCAGAATCGCAGCAGAAAACATGAACATCATGTCCTTCTTGAACCTGTCTTTTAGCAAGCTCATACATTACCTGTTCAACACCTCCAATAACAGGCATGTAAAACATATTTATATGTGCAATTTTCATATTAGTTAAATATCTTTTTGGATTTTTAATCTTATATAAAGTTATCGTGTCCAAGAGGATTCTTTAGTCTATGAAGATATCTATTTATAGAGTCCAATCTGCAACCTTTTCTGCACTCTGAAACTCCTTTTTCTTTTAATTTTTTAATAATCATTTTCCTTCTTTCGCTTTCCCAAATTTCTTGAAAGTTTTTTTCATAAAGGTTTCCATAAATAAATTCGGGAGTACCATAATGAAGATTGCAGGGAATAACGTTTCCTTTGGAATCAATCAATACAAAAAAAGGAAGCCCATAACATTCTGGATAATTTATTCCATCATTTATTCTTTCTATGGTTGATTTTCTGAATAATATTTTGAAATTTTCAGAATCAAAATGTTTTAGCTCATCCCTAATCCTGTTCTGTTCCTCAATACCTACTGAAAAATCGTTCAAGCTTTTTGGATGATGAGAGTAGGGTTTTATTTGCAGATTATCTGTTCCAATCTCTTTTAATTTTTCTGCAAGAATTTTTGCCTCATTAAGGTTATGGGATATCATTAAAAATTGAGCTCCTATTGTAACATCCAATTTATTATTGTTTTTGAATTCAACTGCATTTTGAATATTATTCATTAATTTTAGAAAATCCTCTTCATTTGTTCCATGAATTTTTGCATAACTTTCTGGTGTTCCTGCATCTATGCTGAATCTTATCCAAGAAAGATAAGGAAGGCATTGCTCAATTTTTGATTCATCAAAAAGAATTCCATTGGTTGTTATGGAAATATCAATCCCATATTCTTTTGCTTTTTGAACAAATAATCCTATATCTTTATGAAGCAAAGGTTCGCCTTCTCCAGCAAACATTATTGATTTAACTCCTTTTTCAGCCATGAGTTTTAAATTTAACAATAATACCTCTTTATTAAAGAAAATTCCCCCATTTTCAAGATAATCTAAAGCACAGAAAACGCATTTATGATTACAGGCATTTGTCAATCCTATTTCAATATAAATAGGGTAACAATCTTTTTTCGATTTATACTCTGCAACTCTTTCTGGATGATACATCAGTTTATGACTGTCAACATTGGTTATCTCTACCATTTTTTATTAAATTATAGTAAATGAATTTAATTTTGAACTTTTTAAATTCATTTCCTAAATATCAAGGAAAAAATTTACCACAAAATTTATTTCCATTGATATAATTAAAACCAGAAGTTTAAAAGTATTTGTGTTTTTCCAAATTAGTGGGACTTATAAGAGGCAACTATTCTTTCGAGTTCTCTTGGAAAATCTTTTCTTAAAAGTTTTTTTGCTTTATCTGGAAAGAGATTAAAAAAAGTGTTTGTTAATTCAACTCTAGCTACACCATAGGAAGCAGGAATATGAAATCTACTAGGTCTTGCAAGTTCGTCCTGTTGCATGTATCTGAGTATTTCTTCAGGAGATTCTAAAAAATCTCTAAGAGGATTTGGAACTTGAAAAGATAAAATTCTAGGAACAAGCTCTCTTAGATTTGCAGGAGTTTTAAATTGAGGATATTTGTAAGCTATTGTGCAAGGAATTGTGAATCTCCAGGCAATATCTGCATCTTGCAATACTTTTTCATTATCAGAAATAGGTTCAGAAAAGCGAGTATCATGGTCTGAAAGTGCTGCTAAGATTTCTGCATTATATTCTGAAGGATAACCTAAGGAAGTTAAAATTTGATATGCCCTTTTAATTACCGTTACCTGATGCATCAACCGGACTCTTTGCTCACCTTCTTTAGTTAAAATTGCTTCTCTAAATTGATTTGGGCTTACAAATCCTTCATATCCATTATCATGAAATTCTATTGCAGGACCAAAAACTTTTCTATTAGCTTTGATACTTGGGTCTTTTGAAATTGGAATTGACAGAAATAATGAAATTTCCACATGTCCTGCATCATTTCTTCTGTCGTGATAAGGCTCAGATTCTTCAAAAAACTCTTCTTCTCTGCCTCTAAAAAAATTTAATCTTCTTAGATTTATTCCTTGCCTAGATTCCTCTCCCAAAATCCATTTTCTATAATCAATAGGTTGATAGGAATCTAAATTGAATTCCATTATTTTATTTTAAAAAAATCTTATTTAAATAAAATGTTTATTTATAATATGTTTTATATTATCTATTTCAAATTTCATATTTATTTATAAATGATTTTTTAATAAATTTTTTATGACTGAACAATCTCAAGCAGTTTATAGACAAGATTTAGGAAGTGAAATGGATTTTGAAGCTTTTTCTTTGGATCCAAAAATGGATAAAGAAGGACTTGCTAAAATCGTTAATGGTTTAGCTGAAAAACCAAGGCCTTCTCAAGAACAAGTTGAATCTGTTATTAGAACAGGTTCAGTTCAATGGATGCCAAATTTAGAACTAGAGGCAATTAGAGATTTAGATGGAAAGGTTGTTAATTATCAGATTCCAAATCCTTTAAGAGAATATAGAAAGGCTCTTGGAAGAAGTTTAGATGAAAAAGCAAAAACCAATCCAATGATATTTAATGGGCCGGTTATAGTTGCAGAAGGGGAAATTAAGAATCCTCTTAGAGTAATGCAAGGACAATATTATGATTTTTCAGCAACACAATTAGGAAATAAACCTGCAGATTTGTTAAAAGATAAAAATGCTCAGTTAACTCCAGGAGTTTATCCAGAAGGAAAAACAGTTGAAAATATTTTAAGAGATGCTGGTTTACCTCTTGAAGCAAGGGAAAGATATTTTGGATTTGCACATTTAATGTGGCCTTCAGATGGAAAAGAATTCATTTTAGTGAATAGGGCAAGAGGACTAGGAATAGCTGCAGACTGCCTTTCAACTCCAGGTTCTACTCCTGATTTATTTCTTGATAAACCTGGTTTAAAGAGAGGAATTCCTGGATTTGGAATTAAAGAATATTGGAGTTATCATATGGGGCAAGAGATGTTAGAAGAATTTGCATTAAAATGGGGTGATTTTTGGGTTGAGGGAATAACCCTTTATGATGATACAAGGACAATTCCCTTCGGAGCAATAAATATCTACACAGAAATGTCAGCAAAACAAATAGCTCAAGGCATTTATCATGCCAAGCCAAGCGAAAGAGATAGGGTTCTTAAAGAACATAATGTTATATTTGGCATGCCTGCTGAAGCAATACCTCATTTCTTGGAAAGATTTCCAGTATTTCCGGGTGTTACGAAAGTTCTTAATGATGCTCTAAAAGAAAGAGGGATTTCTCAATAACTCTAAAATTAATCCATAACAGAAGAATTTATATATGTTCTAATTCATAAAAAAAAAGATAAAACAAAACCTTTTGAAATTAAAAATTTCAAGAACATTCAAATCTTACGATTTGAAGTTTTTTAAAAAAGGTTTTATCCAAAAACAATGAAAGAGAATGTCTATAACATATCTAAATTGACTTTTCATAAAGATAAAATACTATCTTTAGCAAAAGGAGAGATTAGCGCTCCTATTTATGTCAGGGTAAAACCTACAAATAGATGCAATCATGCTTGTTATTATTGCTCTTATATTCCTGACAATGACTGCCCTGTTTCAGAAACAATGAATTTTACAGATGAAATTCCAAAAGAAAAAATGTTTGAAATATTGCAAGATTTCAAAGACATGGGTGTTAAAGCAATAACTTATTCTGGAGGCGGAGAACCTCTTATTCATCCAGATATAACAGAAATAATGCAGAAAACTCTTGATTTAGGAATAGATCTTTCTATAATCACAAATGGGCAGGAGCTTAAAGGGAAAAAAGCAGAGGTTTTGAAAAATGCAAAATGGGTAAGAATTTCCTGTGGTGAAATGGATGCTGAAACTTTTAAAAAAACAAGAAGAAGACCTGAAAGCTGGTTTTATGAATTAGAAAATAATATAAAAGAATTTGCAAAGAATAAAAGTCCTGAATGTGAATTTGGAATCAATTTTGTTGTTCAAAATGAGAATGCTAGTAAAGTCTATGAGTCTGTTAAATTTTTCAAGGATTTGGGAGTAAATCACATTAAAATTACTCCTTGCTGGATGCCTGATTTTTTAAATTATCACAAACCAATAAAGGAATCTGTAATAGAACAGGTTGAAAGAGCAAGGAAAGAATTTCAAGCACAGGATTTTACTGTGTATGACACTTATAAAAATGATTTTGAATTAACAGGATTGGATGAAAGAAAATATTCTAAATGTTTCGTGATGCAGACTATACCTGTTATTGGAGCAGACTCTGTTGTATACTTCTGTCATGATAAAACTTATACAAATAACGGAGTTTTGGGAAGCATAAAAAATAGGTCTTTCAAAGATTTATGGTTTAGTGAAGAGGCAGCTGAAATTTTCAAAAGATTCAACCCTAGCATCAGCTGCAAACATCATTGCACTTATGACTCTAGGAATATTCTTACGCAGGAAATGATAAATCATATTGAGGAAATTGAAAAATATCTTCCTCAAGATGAGAAACATAAAAATTTTATTTAATAAAATGCCTGAATTCAACATATTAGAGGATGCAGGACTTCCGCAAGTTAAAAAACGTGAAGGTATAACTCGGGTAATAACTCCAGAAATAAAGGAGAAAGCAGAAAAATTAGGATTTGATTTTTATGATGGAGATAGAAAATACGGCTATGGAGGTTATTATTATGATGGGAGATGGAAAGCTGTTGCTAAAACAATAAAAGAAAGATACAACTTAGACAAAAATTCAAAGGTTTTAATTGACAGATGTCATAAGGGGTTTTTGGTTTTTGATTTAAAAGAGTTAATTCCTGGAATAACTGTTTATGGAATACATCCAGGAGAATATGCCTTGATTCATGCTATAGAGGGTTATGGAAAATGGGCTTTAATTAATAGAACAGAAAAAGGAGAACCTGAATTTATAGAAGAAAAGGCAAAACAGGCCGTAATACCTTATTTATTAAAGGCTGAATCAACTGAAATGCCATTTAATGATGGTTTTTTTGATGTTATTATTTCTATTGAAAATGCATGTTCTTATTCATTGGAAGAATGCAAGAAGGTTGTTAGAGAAATTATAAGAGTCAGTAAAAATAATGGAAAAAATTGTTATATTCAAAATGATTCCTGGAGAAATGAAAATGAAAAGCAAAAATTATTAGAATGGACTTACTTATGCAAAACTTTTCTGGATATAAACGATTGGGAAAAATTATATCAAGAGGAGGGTTATAATGGAGACTGGGGATACACAATTATTACATAATTCTGCTAATCAAAAATTGAAAATTTTTTGCAATGAATTAAAACAAAAAGTAAACTTAAATAAAAATATTCTTTTGGTCAATCTTCCACAATTTTCCTTGGAAAGATTTGAAAGAGAGGTTGCAAAAAACAAAGGATATTATTCTTATCCTCCAACAGGGTTACAATATCTGGTTTCTGCATTAAAGAACAGGGATTTAGAAATTGACATTTTAGATTTGAATTACGAATTTTTGAAAAAAGTTATTTCTGACGACTCATTTAATTCATTTGACTGGATAGATATTTTAAAAGAAAAAATTAAAAAAAAGAATTATCCAATAATAGGGATTTCAAACTTTTTTTATGTTGATGCTCCTTATCTCTTTGAAATATCCAAGTTTTTAAGAAATAATCATGAATGCATCATAATACTTGGCGGCCAGAACGCCACTTATAATGCCGAAGATTTTTTAAAAAAAAATTATGGTGATTTTGTCTGCAAAAGAGAATCTGAAAACAAAATAAATTTTTTATTAGATAATATTTATGATTCAGAACAAAGATACAAGCCGACACCGGGAATCTTATTTAAATACAATGATAAAATTGAGGAAACTTGTGGAGAAGAAGATATTGTTGAATTAAAGGGGAATCTTATTGATGCTCATAAAATTATTCCAATAGAATATTATTGCAAAGCAGGTTCGTTAAGCCCCTATTCAAGAATGGCTGGAGTTGATACTCCTTTTGCAGGAATTCTTTTAAATAGAGGATGCAGAGGCAATTGCGAATTCTGCGATGTAAGAGATTATACTGGAAGGAAGAACAGAACCCGAGAAATAAAAGATTTTTTGGATGAGTTGGAATATCTGAACAAAGAAAGAGGCATAATATTTTTTGAATTTCTTGATGATGATTTTACAAGAAGTAAGGATAAAGCAATTGAAGCAATGAATGGGATAATAAAAAGAGGAATAAAAATTAAATGGGGTTCTAATAATGGACTGATAGCAAGCACTTTAGACGAGGAACTTATGGAAAAAATAAGGGATTCTGGATGCATTGGTTTTAAGATAGGAGTTGAATCTGGAAATCCGGAGATACTTCTAAAAATACGCAAACCAGGAACAATAGATACCTTTAGAAAATTTTCTAAAATTGCTCAGGGATTTCCTGAAATTTTTATTGTTGATAATTATATTCTTGGATTTCCTAATGAGGCATTTAAACAGATTTTAAACAGTTTCAATTTTTCCATTGAAATGAATCTAGACTGGTCTTCTTTTGCATTGTACCAACAGAATGAAAGCTCTTTAAATCAAATAAAAGAAAAAAATGAGAGAAAAGATTTTATTCCTGCAAAAGATTTTGAAAAGGGACAGATAATTACTGATAAAAATATTTTAGAGTGTATAGATATTTTTAAAATTCCTTCTGAGACTATTGTTTCTAAAGACCAGCTTAATCATATCTGGTTTAGCTTTAATCTTATAAGAAATTTTATAGAAAATAAAAACCTGAAATATAGCGGGAATCCTGAAAAATTTATTTCATGGACTTCAGCTATTGAAGAAAGATATCCTACACATCCTTATATTAATTTTTTCCTGGCCTTAGCCAACAATCTTACAGGAAATAAAACTGAGGCTGAAAATCAGTATAAAAAAACAATTAAAAACATGGAAAGTGGGTACTGGATGCAAAGGCTTAAATCTTTTGGAATAATAGAAATTTTGGAAAATTTTCCCATAACAATTGAAGAAACAAAAAAAAGTCTTGATTTTTTAAGAAAAAAATGGAAAAATCAAATGGAGTAATAGTCTTTGGTGCGTCTGGACTTATTGGAAGATATTTGTATACTTATTTAAAAAATAATGGGGAAAAAGTAATTGGAACTTATTTTGAAAATCCGGAAGAGGGGTTGATTCATTACGACCTTGTTAATTCTTCTATTGACGAACTTGATCTAAGAGACATTAAATATGCTATAATTTCTTCTGCAGCAACAAAACTGGATAAATGCAAAGATAATCCGGAATACTCCCAAAAAGTAAATGTATTTGGAATTAAAAAATTAATAAAAGAAGTTTCTAAAAAAGGAATAATTCCGGTTTTTATGTCTTCTGCTTCGGTTTTTAATGGATTGACCGGCGGATATTCAGAGGAGGATGAAAGAGACCCTATTTCATTATATGGAAAACAAAAAGTTGAAGTTGAAGATTTTTTAATTTCAAATTTTAAGGACTATTTAATAATAAGACCTGGAAAAATCTTTGGAGTTCAAAAATGTGAGGGTGTTTTATTCACAGATTGGTATGAAAAATATAAAAAAAATGAGGAGATATTATGTGCTGATGACGAGCAACTAGCACCAACCTATGCAAAAGATGTTGCAGAGGGGATAGCAATTTTAATTCAAAAAAACTGCAAAGGAATCTATCATGTAAATTATCCCGAACATTTTAGCAGATATGAAATGGCTTTGAATTTTTTTTCTTTTTTAGGAATAAACTATAATAAATTCAGAAGCTGTTCTATAAAAGATTTTAATTTTTCAGAAAAAAGAATGAAAAACAGTTATTTAAACATTTCAAAATTCATAAAAGAAACTGGGTTCAGATTCACTCCTTTGGAAGAATGCTATAAAGAAATAATAAAGAATATATAAACTTAAAAGTTAACTTTTTAATATTATTAAAATATGAAAAAGAAAATATACCTAGCACAATTTGGAACAGGCTCTAGTGTAAATCTTCTTCCATTGGCAGCTGGACAGTTAGTTTCCAGATTAAAAAAGGAAAAAGATTTTTTAGAAGATTATGAATTAGAAGAAATAATTTTTAGAAGAGAAAATCCAGAAATCATTGTTTCAAAGATGAGTAATGTGTTGGTTGCTGGATTTTCCTGTTTTTTATGGAACACCAACCACAGTCTAGCTGTTGCAAAAAAAGTCAAAGAAAAGTTTCCGGATTCCTTGATTGTTTTTGGGGGGCCTTCAATTCCAAAAGATAAAAGATTAGTTGAAAATTTTTTAAAAAATAATAATTTTATTGACGTTATTGCATTGGATGAGGGTGAAGAAGTTTTTACAGAGATATGCAAGAAATTTGCAAATAAAGAAAGTTTTGAAAAAATAGCAGGAATTATTTATAAAGAAGATGGAAGTCTAAAAATAAACCCTTTAGATAAATGTGTTGATATGAATAATTTACCTTCACCCTATGTAGATGGAACTTTTGAGGAATTTTATAAAAAATATTCCTCAGATTTTTCTGGAATAATACTTGAAACAAATAGAGGATGCCCCTATAGCTGCACTTATTGCACTTGGGGGAACCAACTTTTTAAAAACCTAAGAGAAAAACCTATTGAAATTGTTAAAAAAGAAATTGAATGGGTTGGAAGAAATAACATCAAATATATTGCTTTGTCTGATGCAAATTTTGGAATAAGAAAAAGAGATATTGACTTTGTCAATCTTTTAGCTGAAACAAAGCAAAAATATGGTTTTCCAAAGTTTATTTCTGTTAGCTGGGTTAAGGATTCTTCAGATAAAGTTCTAAAAATAGCAGAAATTTTAAAGAAAAATGAAATAGGATTCAGAATAACCTTGTCTCTACAAAGCTTAAATCCCGAAGTTGTAAAAGCAATCAATAGAGTAAATATAAGACAAAAAGATTTCAATAATATAAAAGATGCCTATAGGAAAGATAACCTTTATTCATATACCGAGCTTATATTCGGGCTTCCGTTGGAAAGCTATGAATCTTACATTTCAGGAATTGAAAATTCTTTGAGCCCTAGTGTTTTTGATCAGCTATATGTTTATCCGTTGTTCCTTTTCCCTAATACTGAAATGGGTTCTCCAGAGAGCAGAGAGAAATATGGAATTGAATCTAATAAAGTTGAATGCATTTACACAAAAAGCAAAGTCGAAAACGAAATCAAAGAAGAAGTTGAAATTGTTATAGGTCATAAATTCATGCCCAAAGACAAATGGGTTGAAGCATTTGTAGTAGGATATCATACGCTTGGAATGCATGATGATAGATTGATGTTTTTCGTTTTTAATTATCTAAAAAAAGAATATAATATTAAGATTACAGATTTGACAAGTTTTGCAAAAGAATATTCTGAAAAAGAAAATTTAAAGAATGTTGCAAAATCCTTTTCATTGCTAAAAGAAAGGGCTTTGGGTGTTCAAAAAGAATGCAAAGACCACCTTATAAGGCCCAGAACCTATGGAGAAATACCTTTTGATCCTCCAGAGGGAGTTTTTTTAGAGATTCTTCTTAATAAAGATGAGTTTCATAAAGAGTTTTTTGAAATTGTAAAAAAATATCTGGAAAAGAATGAAATGAATTATGATGAAAAAAAATTAGAGGATTTGTTCAAATTTCAAAACGCTATAATAGCTCATCCAAACGGGTCAAACTCAAAAGTTTTAAAATTAGATTATGATTGGATTAAATATTTCAAATATTCTTTTCATTTGAAAGAAGAACCTCTTGAACATAAACCTCAGAATTTAATAGTAATAGATATTAAACCTTCTAATGGAGATTCAAAAAAATTTCTTAAGAATCATTTTGATATAAGAGGTGTTCCTGCATTTTGCCTTCTTTATAATCAAGAAGGCAAACTTGTATTTCCTCCTGTTAAAATGCAGCATCTTGAGGCTCCAGAAAGGATTAATAATAAAATAAATACAAGAATTTAAATACTATTAAGATAATAAAAAATTATGGGTGAAAAAGTTAAATTTCCTTCAATGGAGCTAATTAAAAAGTATGATAAAAGGGGCTCTTTTTATACAGATTATCCTGCGTTAGGATTATGGGAACAAGGATTTTCAGATAAGCAATATAGAGAGGCCCTTAATGAGTTAGTTGAATCTGGAGAAAATTTGCCTATTTTCTTTTATCTGCATTTTCCATACTGTCCAAAACAGTGTTTTTATTGCATGTGTTTTTCAGAGATAACTGCGAGTCATGAAAAAATAAATGAATTTTTAGATAATCTTGGAAAGGAAATTGATATGCTTAAAGATTTTTTTTATAAAAAAGGATACAAACCTCTTTTTAAAAAAGTCCATCTTGGAGGTGGTTCACCATCAATGATGAATGAAGAAGAATTTAAAATTATGCAGAACCATCTTAAAAAAATTATTGATTTTGATAAAGTAGAAGAATATGCAATTGAAGTAGATCCAAGACATACCAGTCCTGAAAAGATGATTTTTTATCATAAAATGGGTATTGATAGAATATCTTTGGGTGTGCAAGAATTTGATTTAGAGGTTCAGAAAGCAATAAACCGGGTTCAACCAGTTGAAACTATTGAAAAAATAATGACTCCTGAGATTAGAAAATATTTCAAAAGTTTTAATTTTGATATTATTTATGGTTTACCAAGACAGACAAGAGAGTCATTCAGAAAAACCATGGAAAATGTGATTCGTCTTTCTCCAGACAGATTAGGAGTATGTATTTTAGGATGGAGACCTGATATTTTCAAGCATCAAAAACTAATCTATCAAGAAGAACTTCCTAGTTTAGAAGAATCTAATCTAATGAATTTTGATGCTGTGCAAATGCTTACTGATGCTGGTTATGAAAGAATAGGGATAGATCATTTTGCAAAACCTACTGAAAATTTAGCTGTTACAAAGAAACAAGGAAAATTACATAGAAGTGCCATGGGTTACAATCCTGGTGATTATATTGAAATGGTAGGGCTTGGACATTCTGGAATGAACAGAATATTGAATTATTATTTTCAAAGAGAATATAGTCTTGAAAAGTATTATGCTGCACTAAACGAAGGAAAATTTCCAATATTTAGAGGTTATAAACTGAGCAAAGATCAAGAAATAAGAAGAGATATCATGGAAAAAATAATATGCTATGATAAGGTTGATTTCAAAGAAATTGAAGAAAAATATGGTGTTAATTTTAAAGAATATTTCAAAATAGATTTAGGTGCTTTGAAAGAACTTATTGAAGATGGAATTGTCAAAGTTTATGAAAATCATCTAGAGATTACTCCAATAGGCACATTTTTTCACAGACATGTTTGCGCTGCTTTTGATGAACTTCTAAGACGTGGAAGCGGATATAAGCATGCAAGAGATACTGCAGATCTTTGATAGTATATAAAGATTTAAAAACTTAAATAATTTTTAAAAACATGCTAAAAAAGGCTTTAATAATTACTTGGGAGGGTTATCAGGACAGTGAAGTCTTATATCCTTATTACAGATTACAAGAAGATGATTTTTATGTAGATATAGCTGCTGAAAATCCTGGAGAGATTCACGGTATTCTAGGAACTAAAATTAAAGCAACTATTTCTGTTACAGAAATAAAAGTTGATAATTATGATTTATTAATTCTTCCAGGAGGAGTTAAAGCCCTTGAAAAAGTAAGGCAACAGAAAATAGTTTTAGATTTCATTCATGAATGGAATGAACAGGGAAAAATAATAGGAGATATTTGCCATGGAACTCAGCTTTTAATTTCTGCAAAAGTAACTATTGGAAGAAGAATATCTGCATACTATAGCATTAAAGATGATGTTGAAAATTCAGGAGCAACTTACGTAGATGCTCCCTATGTAACAGATAGAAATATTGTAAGTTCCCCTCATTATAATTATCTTGGTCCTTGGATGAAAGAAGTTTTAAGAGTTTTTTATTTACACAATGATAAAAAGAATGAATATAACTGAAAATGACAAAAAAAGCATTTTAGAACATGAATGCCCTAAAGATTCTAATTTAAACAATACAAATTTTTCAGGAGTTGTAGTGAATAAGCCCTGGGGTTACGAATACCTTATGTTTCAAACTCCTGAAGTTTCTATATGGATGCTTTATATTAAAAAAGGATTTTCTACTTCCATGCACTGCCATCCGAACAAAAAAACTTCTTTACTTGTTATTTCGGGTGAAGCTCTTTGCTCTACTTTAAATGAAAGTTTTGAGATTAGGGAAACTGAAGGGGTTATTTATAATAAAGGAGTTTTTCATATAACAGAGGCTCTATCTGAAAATGGAATTTTTGTAATGGAAGTTGAGACTCCTTCTGATAAGACTGATTTATTCAGGTTAAAAGACAAATATAAAAGAGTTATGAAAGCTTATACTGAAAAGAAGAATATTACAAATAAAATTTATAATTATCATTATTTATTTTTAAATGAAAATATAAATAATTCTACAAACATATTTGGAAAATACAAAATTGTAATAAGAACCTTCAAGAATTCTGAAACTCTTATAAAGAATGTTGAAAATCTTGGATTAAATATAGGTATAGTTTTATCTGGAGAAATCTATAATCCTGAGAAAAAAATTGAAATAGGGGATATTTTTGAAAAGTCCAATCTAAACAAAGCTAAAATTATTTCTCCTGTAAAATTATTGCTTTTATGTGAAAGAAAAAATTTAATTAGATTATCAGATTATGTCATATCTTTTTTAGAAAAAAAGGGGATTAAAGATGTTTTTTTAGTTTCAGGGGGCAACCTTATGTATTTACTTGAATCTACAAGAATAAACAAAAATATGAATCCTATTTGCAATCATCATGAACAAGCTTCAGCAATGGCTGCAGAAGGTTATTCAAAAATGACTGGAGAAACAGGATTTGCTATGGTCACTAGCGGACCTGGCGGTACCAATGCAATAACTGGTGTTGCTGGAGCCTGGATAGATTCTAATCCTATGCTGGTTATATCTGGACAATCCTATTCTACTCAGACAATTGGAAAATCCGGTTTAAGACAACTTGGAGTTCAGGAGATTAATATAGTAAATATTGTAAAGCCTATAACAAAATATGCTGTTATGGTGAGAGACCCAAAAAAAATAAAATATCATTTAGAAAAAGCCCTTTATCTTGCAAATTCTGGAAGGCCTGGGCCAGTTTGGATTGACATACCGATTAATATTCAGATGGCAATGATAGAAGAAAAAGAATTGGATTCTTTTATAATAAAAGAAACAAAAAAAGATAATTCTATGTTAATTGAAAATGTAAAATGTGCAATTGAAATGATTAATAATTCAAAAAGACCGGTAATTGTTTTAGGAAATGGGGTAAGGTTAGCACATGCGCAAAAAGATTTTTTTGAATTAGCTGAAAAACTTTCAATCCCAATTGTCACAACAAGAAATGCGAATGATTTGATTTGGGAAGAGCATCCGCTTTATGCTGGAAGACCGGGTTCATTTGGTTTGAGAGCTGCTAATTTTACTGTTCAGAACTCTGATTTAATTTTAAGCATAGGCTCTAGGATGGCTTTGGCTGTTACTGGATGGGCCTACAATGACTTTGCAAGAGGAGCTAAAAAAATATTAGTAGATATAGATGAAGCTGAATTAAAAAAACCAATAATAAAACCCGATCTTGCAATAAATGCAGATGCTAAATGTTTCATTGTTGAAATGCTTAAACAACTATCCAACTATGAAAAGAAAGATCTTTCAGAATGGAAAGCTAAAATAAAAAAATGGAAAGAAAAGTATCCAATCTGTCTTCCAGAATATAAAGAAATTAAAGATTCTGTTAATACTTATTATTTTACAGATGTTCTTTCAAAAAAATTGGAAGAAAGTGATGTCGTTGTAACTGATATGGGTATGAGCTTTCAGTGTGTGATGCAGGCATTTAAATTAAAAGAAAAAGAAAGGTTGTTAACTTCAGCAGGATTAGCTGCAATGGGATTTGGACTTCCTGGAGCAATAGGTGCATGCATCGGCAACAATAAAAAAAGAACAATATGCATAACTGGAGACGGTGGCTTGATGATGAATATTCAAGAACTGCAGACTGTTGTCCATAATAATCTTCCTATAAAGATATTTGTTTTCAATAACAATGGCTACAGTACAATGAGAGAGACACAAAAAGCTTATTTTGAAGGGCTTATTGGCGCAGAGAAAGAAAGTGGAGTTAGTTTTCCAGATTTAGTAAAAGTTGCGCAATCCTTTAATATTAAAACTAAAAAAATAATGACTCAAGAAAATCTTGAAAAAGAAATAGAAGAGATTTTGAATTATCCCGGTCCTTTTTTTTGTGATATAAATGTTTCTGAATCCCAACAGGTAATGCCAAAACAAGGAGCATTCAGAAGACCAGATGGAAAGCCTGTTCCAAGGCCAATAGAAGATATGCTCCCATATATAGAAAGGGAAGAATTTGAAAAAGAGATGATAATAGATCCAATTCCTTTTGATCCATATAAAGAGTAAAATATGGACATTAACTATAAAGCCATATTGTTTGATTTTGATGGAGTATTAGCAGAAACTATGGAAGAGCTTTTTCTTGCATGGAAAAACGCTTTTTTTAAATTTAACCTAGATATAAAAAAAGAAGATTATTTTATTTTAGAAGGTATGAAAGTTTTGGAGATTGCCAAAGCAATATCAAAAAAATACCTTGTTAATCCAAATCCTTCAGAAATTGTAAAATTGAAAGATGAATATTATTTTCAAAATAATAGATTTAAATTTTATAATGGCATAATTTCTTTGGTTGAAAGTTTAAAGAAAAATGGTAAATCTCTTGCAGTTGTTTCTGCTTCTTCAAAAGAAAAATTAGAAAAAACCGTTCCGAAAGATTTTCTTGAAAAATTTGATGCAGTTGTATGTTCAGAGGATTATTTTAATGGAAAACCTGATCCAGAACCTTATCTTACTGCAATGAAAAACTTAAATGTAAGTCCAGAAGAATGTATTGTTGTTGAAAATGCTCCTTTGGGAATAAAATCTGCAAAAAAAGCAGGAGCCTATTGCATTGCATTAACAACCACTCTTGACAAGGAATATTTGAAAGAAGCTAATGTAATTTTAAACAATCATGAAGAATTAATATCTTATTTAAAAATATAATTAATTAAAAAAACATGACTTTAAATACTCAAATATTTTAAAAGAAATATTGAATATTAATAGATTTGATGCTATTTTTATTTGATTTTAGACAAAATGCCAAAAATAAACATTAAGGTTTTGTATTTCGAAAAAGAGATATCTCCTGCAGAATTTATATGAAAATATTAATGATTGTTCCAAAATATAGCTTGACAAATTATAAATTCTATAAATACTTTTTTCCATTAGGATTAACCTATATTTCAGCTGTTATAAAAAAAGCAGGTTATGATATAGATTATTTAAATCTAAACCATCTTGAAGGAAAAATAGAGGATTTAGTAAAATCAAAATTAGACTCCAAAAACTATGATATAGTCTGTACAGGATACATAGCAATTGGTTATGCAATTATTGAAAAAATTATTAATTCTGTAAAAAAACACGAATCTAAACCTAAAATAATACTTGGGGGGGCAATAATAACCACTGAAACGCAGCTGATATTTGATTCATTAAAACCTGATTATGGAGTTTTAAGAGAAGGAGAAATAACAATAATAGAATTATTAAAATGTATAGAGAAAAAAGGAGATTTGAAAAAAGTCGATGGAATTTGCTATAAGGATGAAAATGGCCAATTGATTATTACCAAACCAAGAGCGCTTATAAAAAACTTAGACTCGATTCCGTTTCCAGATTTAGATGGATTGGGTTTTAAAGAATATTTAGACAATCAATCTTGTGCCTGGGATAATGGTAGTTTTACTCTTCTAGATTATCCAAGACACTATCAAATCCTTTGTAGCAGGGGGTGCGCATATAATTGTACTTTCTGTTACCATATTCTAGAAAAATACAGGTTAAGAACCTTGGATAATGTCTTTGAAGAAATAGAATTAGTTACTAAAAAGTATAATATAAACAGTTTATATATTGAAGATGATTTATTTTCAGCTAACAGGGAAAGGCTATTAGACTTTTGTAAAAGAATTAAGGAGTTAAATAAAAAAATAGGATATGAAATAATCTGGGTTTGTAGCTTGTCTGTTAATAATGTAGATGATGAATTGTTAAGAATTTTAAAAGATTCTGGATGTAAAGTTGTTGGATATGGATTTGAAAGTTACAGTCCTATAGTTTTAAAAAGCATGAAAAAACCAATAACTCCAGAGCAGATTAATGACGGTTTTTATAAAACAATAGGTGCTGGAATAGCTGTTCAGGCAAATTTTATTTTTGGAGACACTGCTGAAACAAAAGAAACTGCTAGAGAAACAATCGATTGGTGGAAAAAAAATGCAAATGGGCAGGTTTCATTGGAATTTATTCAGCCATATCCTGGAAGTGAAATGTATAATCGTTGTGTGAGGAAGGGTATAATTAAAGATAGGTTAGATTTTATAAAAAATAAATTACCTTTTGTAAATTGGTTAAATATGACTGATAATATGACTGATGAAGAAATCATAAAACTTAAAAATGAAATATTGGAATTAAGAAAAGATTATGCCTATTCCATACCTTCTAAGATTAAAAAATTTAAAAGAAATGTATATGATATAAATGTTAAATGCCCTTTTTGCAAGGAAATAATTACTTATAAAAATTGTTATATTGAAAATAGACTTCGCTACACTTTTTTTGTAGTCTGCAGAAAATGCCCCCATAGATTCTTTATTTTTAGTCCTCTTAAAAAAATCCAAGTTGATAATTATACGAAAATACAGGTTATAAATAAAAGTTATATCAGATTAAGAGATAAAATTTTAAAGAAATTTTTGTAAGGTAAGCTAATTGCTATATCAAAATTAATAATTTTTTTGTTCTATTACTTTTTCTATAAATTCTCTAATTCTTGGAAAGTTTTTATCAATATTGAAATCCTGCCTTGCTAGAATGATTTTTTTTTCAGCTTCCTTATAATCTAATTTTAAAATTTTTTTCCTTATTTCTTTGATATCTTTTTTAAAACCTAGCTGATTTATTTTATATTTTCTCAAAATAGAATCTACATAAAGAGATTCTTTACTGTAAATTATTGGAAGTCCCGCCTCAAGATAACTGGAAATCTTATTTCCTATATGATATTTAATTTCAGGTATTCTTAATTTAGTTCCGAACCAGAAAGAATAGTCATATTTTGATATTTCTTTTATTATTTCTTTAGGTCCAAGTGGTTGATGAATGTGAAAGTATTTGCTTTTCATAAATTTTAAGAAAAATTCTTTAAAATAACCTTCTGCTTGATTTTGAGGTATGTGCTTTGCCTGAAAATATGCATGAAGATGCAATTTTTGATTTAAAAAGTCATCCAAAAGATTCATGGTTCTTTCATAAGCCTCTTTATCATTAAACAAAAACCCCAAATAAGCTATATGTATCTCTTTATCAGACTTAGAAAGCTTATTTTTATTTATTGGAGAAAAAAATTCATCAGAGCAATAGGCTGAAAAATTCAACTGAAATTTTGGAAGTTTTATATCTGTATAATTAAAAAATTCAAGTTCGTTTGGAGCCCCTTTATGAATTATTCCATCTGAATTTTCCAAACAATATCTTTCTGCATTCAGCTCAAATTCCTTTACTCCATCTTCCAATGCCTCTTTTCTTGAATTATAAAACTGGGACAAAATGTCATATGGAAAATAGATAAATGGGTATTTTTTAAAAAAATACTTGTGAACAAGTTTTAACTGCCAATTTGCCCCAGAAATGCCTATTACTGCAGAAGGTTTCAGCATTTTTATTTTTATTAAAAATTTAAGGAAGCTAAAACCTCTTTTTGTAAAATAATTAAAAGTTTTTTTATTGGGTTTAAAAAATCTAAAGTTAGATATAATAATATCGTTAAAGGCATCTTTATAAAAATCCGAATCAAAAGCTTCTTTTTCACACATAGCTATAAGAATAGTTTTATAGCCATTTTTATTAAAAGCTTTGGCTATTTTATAAGTCAAAATGCTTGGGGGCGATGCAGAATAAAAAATTAGCGGCTCTCTTGCTTTCATTTTAATTGGGTTTGTTTATTGTTTGAAAACTATTCATTTTCTTTCTTTTGTCCTTATCTTTAAGAATGTCAATTATAGCCTTTAATATGAATTTTTTACCTTTGATTATCTCTAAAAGCAATGCATAGATATATGGTTTAAAAAATATTTTCCCCTGGTTCTTTAAAGAAAATAACTGTGATAAAAAAATGAATCCATAAGCTATTTTCATGTCATTATATTTTTTAAGTGATATTTTATTAATTCTTATTAAGGGCAGGGAAATGAAAACAGTATTATGCTCTTGAATAAAATCTATTTGTTCATTATTCAACATAATATTTTTTAATTTTTTAAAATTTTCAAAAAGATATTCTTTGGTTATCATTAATTGATTTATATTTAAAAGCTGGATGAAATCTTCTTTTGAAAGCTTCCTAAATGCAAATTCTCCAAGAAAAAGCAGATAATCTCCTAAAAATTTATTATGGATATAATAGCTACAGCAACTTATAGGTTTTTTGGACTTTTCCAAAGAAAGGGCTTGAAAATACTCCCTATATTTTAAATCGTTTGATTGTCCTTTTGAAAAATAAACATAATCAAAATTCTGTATTTCTTCTTTTAATTTTTCAGGTTCTTTTTTAAAATCGCCAATTTTTAATTCAATTACCTTTTTTTCAACCTTAGGCAATTCCTGATGATATTTGGGATTTTTTTTCTTTTTAAGTTCTATAAAAATTTTTCTAAAGTCTTCATCCAGACTGTAATTATTTATGGTTCTTTTTTGAGCTGCTCTTGCAATAGTTTCTCTTTCTTTTTCATGTTTTAAATAATATTTTATTTTATTTAGAAGTTCTTCCTTGTCTTTGAACATTACAATTTCCCTGTTTTCTTTGAATAAATCCAGAAAACTTTTTGAGTATTCTGTCAGTGTAAAGGAACCGCAACTACTGCATTCAAAAAATTTTGCCTTTATATGAGGCGCTCCAAAATTATTTTTAGTAAGACAAAGATTAATTTTACTCTGGTTTATTACTTTTACAATATTTTCAGAATCCAGAGCTCCAAAATAAATGTCTTTAAATTCAGGGAAACGATTCCATCCCCATCCAAATAGTCTAATGTTAACTCCATTATCTTTCAGAAACTTTATTGTTTCGTACCTTCCAGAGCTTTCAGTTCCTGGAGCCCCTATAAAAGTAACATCGTAAATTTTTTCAGTATTTAACTTTCTGAAAAAACTAGAATCTATTCCTATGCAAAAGAAAACATTATTTGCCCCCTCTTCTCTATATTTTTTAAGGAATTTCCACTGACCCACCAATCCATAGTCCATAATTCTAATCATATATCTTGAAAAATTTTCAAAACCTATGTCATCATCTCCAAAATAAAGAAATGTTTTAGATTTTTTAGATATCTCTTTAATTTTAAAAAGGGTTTCCATATAAAATTCGTCAGAATTAAACAAGAAAATTATTAAATCTGGCTGTTCTTTTTCAACCAAATCAAGAAACATCTTATTCATGGTTTCCTTTCCATAAAAAAGATAATTCCATTTGAAATCAAAATTAAGTAAAGTTTTACATCTTTTTTTAAGAGGCAAAAACCAGTTTTGATAAGGATAATAATACTTGTTCAGGCTTTCTACAAAAAGTATTTTTTCAACTTTACCATCTCTAATTTCCATAAATTTGAACAACAAAATTGTTTTTAAAAAGATATAGATAGTAGATTATAGACTTATAAACCTAAAGAGGTATGCTGAAAAAAATAATGCAAAGGTAGTGTATAAATCTTTTTAAACTATTAATTCTAAAGATACTTAAACTTTAAAGATGTAAAAAAATAAAATGAAAACTGAGATAGTTCTAGCAGACTTAAGTCATAAAGAAAAAGATAAACACCTCTTCATCTCAATGCCCTTGGGAATCTCTTATGTTGCAAGTTATGCAAAAAAATATCTTGGAGATAAAATAGACCTTAAACTTTTTAGAGACTCAGATAAATTAATAAAATATCTGGAAATAAAAACTCCAAAAATTCTTGGTTTTTCCAATTGTTCTTGGAACTTAGACCTGTCCTATCAAATTTCAAGAAAAGTAAAAGAAAAATTTCCAGACACAATTATTGTTTTTGGAGGAACTAATTATCCTTTGGAATTGTTTAAGCAGGAAAAATTCTTAAAATCCCATCCTGCTATTGATTTTTATATAATAAGTGAAGGGGAATTAGCTTTCCTTCAACTGCTTAATGAGCTTGAAAAATTTAATTTTGATTTAGATTCTTTAAAAAATAACCTAGTAAAAATAGGAAATTGCCATTACATTATTAATAATCAAATGATAACAGGAGAGAATCTTCCTAGAATAGAAAATCTTGATGAAATACCATCCCCTTATTTATCTGGATTAATGGATGAATTCTTCAGTGATTTTGCCAAACCTTTGATGCAAACTACAAGGGGCTGTCCTTTTCAGTGCAGCTACTGCCTTGAAGGAAATCAATATTTTAATAGAATCTCTAGATTTTCCCATGATCGAATAAAAAAAGAAATAGAATATATTGCAAAAAAAGCAGAAACTCATACATTGATGTTTTCTGACTCTAATTTTGGGATGTATGAATTTGATATAGAAACATGCAAGATGGTTGACGAAATCAAAAAAAAATTTTCCTGGCCAAGGTATCTTGAGGCAAATTTAGGAAAAAATAAGAAAACAGTTCTAGAAGCTATAAATATATTAGGAGATAGTGTAACTGTAGGGGTTCCTGTGCAATCTACGGATGAAATAGTCTTAAATAATATCAATAGAAGAAATATTTCAATGGAACTTATAAGTGATTTTATAAAATCAAGTGATTCTGCAGGAGCAAATAGCTTCTCGGAAGTAATAATCGGACTTCCTGGAGATAATTTTGAGAAACATGCTAAATCAATGTATAAAATGATTGATCTTGGGGTAAATGTAGTAAGAGCTCATCAATTGGTGATGATTCCATGTTCGCAAATTTCAACAGAAGCTTCTAGAGAAAAATATAAGATAGTTTCAAGATTCAGGCTTCAACCAAGAAGATTTTTGAATATGTATATTTATGGGGAAAAATTTCCAGTTGCAGAGATAGATGAAATCTGTGTTTCCAATGAAACCATGTCTTTTAATGAGTATCTTGACTGCAGGTATTTTGATTTAACTGTTGAACTATTTTATAATAATGGTATTTTTAAAGAACTTATAAGTTTCCTGAAACAAAAAAATATTTTACCTTCGAAATTTATAGAACTAATAAATAAAAAAATACCATTTAGCGATATTAAGGATTTATATCAGGATTATATAAAAGAGAACAAGGAAAGTTTATGGGAAGATAGGGATGAGCTTGAAAATCTTATTAAAAAACCAAGGATTATAGAGGAATATCAAGAAAAAGAGTTGCGAAATAATGAACAGTTCAAATACAGAGCAATTGGATTGTTCCATAAAATAAAAGAATTGCATGATATTGCATTTTCTTCTGCTAATGAATTATTGGGGGCAAATGGAAATTATAATGAAGATGAAAAAATATATATTCAAGAGCTAAATATTTTTAGTTTGCTTAGAAAAGTCTATCTTATTTCAATTGATAGAGCTGAAATAAGGGATTTTACTTTTGATTTTGTAAAATTATTAAAAAAAGATTTTAAAATTAACCCTCTTGACCCTGAATTAAGAGCTAATATTAAACTCCAATTCTTTCATACTCCAGAACAAAAAGAGCTTATTTTAAGTTATATAAAACAATTTGGAACAAGTATAAATGCCTTAGGGCAGATATTGAGTTCTAGTTACTTTAACAGATTTTATAGGGAACCTAAACAGGTTTAAAAAATAAAATGAATAGCCATGAAACTTTTGTGATAAACAAATTTAAAGAAGTTGCAAAACTAATACCTGCAAAATCAAAGATTCTTGATATTGGATGTAATGATGGCAAATTAAGAGATTTTCTTATTGATTGTGAATATTATGGATTAGATTTGAACAAGGAAATTATCAATAGTATGATTAAAAATAGAATTAAAGCTAAGCAAATAGATTTGAATAAAGACGAACTTCCTTTTAAGCAAGAAAGGTTTGAATACATAACAATGCTCGATGTTTTGGAGCATATAGTAAATCCAGAAAAATTACTTATGGATTCCAAAAATCGGTTAAACGAAAATGGTAAAATGATTATAACTCTTCCGAATGACTATCATATTTTAAATAAAATACGATTCCTGCTAAATAAGCCACTGACAGAGAATCCCTTTGCACCCCATGGGCATTTGCATTATTTTTCAATAAGAGATGGTGAAAGATTTTTAAAAAAAAATGGATTTAAAATAATTAAAAAAATCCCTATTCCTCCTGTTAAACCCTTTGTTATTCCTCAGTCAATAAAGAATTTTCTTGGAAAGAATTTTCCACAGACTTTTGCAAGGGATGTTTTGTATTTAATGGAAAGAAACTAAACCCTATTGCACCCATTACAAGCCAGAGGAGCCTTTCTTTCCCTAAGCAATTTTCTGTAAGATTGATAATTTTCTCCATTCCAAATCTTCCAAAAATCCTCCTTTAATATATTGCCAAAACAAGGTTTTCTATAATTCAGAATTTTACAGCAGGGAGTTACATAGCCATTCCAGGTAATATAAATGCTTCTCCAGGGCCAAATACAACCAAAGGTTTTTTCTTCATCAAATATTATGGTTATACCATGATTTTTTGCAAGTATTTTTGCATTTCTTACAGCTTCTTTTATTTCATGATTTAATTCAGAAACTGATTCTTGTTTTGCATTGGGATTATATTTTTCAACATAATCTTGTTTCTCCTGCAAGCCCTGAAAAATTAGTTTTTTAACTCCTAGGTTGTTTGCTAAGGAAATAAATTCAGGCAGTTCCTTTATATTTTTTTTCATAATAACTATTGACAGGCTTAAAATTGTTTCTTTATTTCTTTTTTTTAGTTCAAGGTTAAGTTTCCTTATATTTTCTAAAACCTTCTCAAATTTAGCCCCTTTTCTTATCTTTTCATAATTTTTTTTATTTACAGAGTCTAAAGAAACAGCTATTTCTCCTATATTTGTATCACATATCTTATCTATAATATTATTTGTTAAAAGAGTTCCATTCGAGCTTAGGTTTATTAAAATCCCCCTATTATTCGCGTATTCAATCATTTGAAAAATCTCTTTGTTAAGAAAAGGCTCTCCTTGTCCGGAAAGATGTATTTTAAAAAGGCAGTCTAATTTGTCCAATATTTTTTTAAAATCTTCAAAAGAAAGGCTTCCTATTGGAACTCCTATTTTTTCTCTTATGCACATCTCACAATCAAGATTGCATTCAGAAGTTGGTTCTATCTGGGCAACAACCGGCTTATTGTTTATTATTATTTTTCCTCGGTTATTAAGAAACTTTATTATATTAAACAAGATTTTAGACCTATTCTTAGAAGAGGTTTTAAAAAAAGTTTGATTGCTCCTGATTGCATCATAATATTTCCTTAATCTCATAACCTTGTAAGCCATAAGTTCTTATTATAAAACAGATATATAAAATTTGTTATTAATCTTTTCCAGAAGTTCTTTTCTTTCCAGGAGTATTTTTTTTGATTGGAGAATTTAAGAGATGAACAACCTTTTTTTTAAATCTAGGGGGCATTGGTTTTAATTCTGGATAAGCATAACTTGGATCAAGAATATGAACATCAAACTTGTTTTCAATTAAATACTTATTTAAATGAGATTCATCATGCCATTTTGCCACATAATTCTTGCTTAAATCCTGGTCTATTCTTTTTTCAAGAATTTCCAATAATTTTAATAGGGATTCTCTCTGACCCCCCCAAAAGGCTCCAACACAATAGTCTGATAAATCATCATTATGGGATACTGATGCAGTTGATATTGGATTGAATTCAAATTCTCCTGGCTTATTTACATACGAATCATGTTTGACCGCAAATAGTGGTTTGTCATGGGAAAAGAATTCTTCCTCTTTTACAGAAGAATTAACATACATGTCTGCATCTATGAAAATAATATGGGAATATTTTTTAAGCTTATTTTTTACCTTATTTATTATACGAAATCTAAGCAAAGTTGAGAAAGGCCATTTCTGATGCTCAGTTTTAATTATGATAACGTCTTTTTTATCTTTTAAAAAAGGAAAATCTATCATATCTGTAAATACGAAAAAGTCTTTTGGAGTTTTTTCAAGAAAATATTGTTTCAGTGTTTCATAATACCTTGGGAAAAATTCTATATATCTGCTGGTTCCTATAAATAAAATGGCAATTTTTGAAACCCGCTGTTTTTGTATTGGATTAATCTGAATACCTTTTCTTAGTTCTTTTAGCATAGCTTTTTTATCAATAGGATATTTACAGATATATGCAACCCTATATCCAAATATTTTAGTTATTATATTCCCAATATTTCTTGAAAGCCTGCTCATTTTTTGAGATAGGATAGTGCTGTTTAAAAATCCTTTGAGAAGTTTTAACCTATTTAAACTCACGGATTTGGAGTTTTTTAATCAATCAAAGTCCTAAAAAGGTTTAAAAACCTGCCTAATCTAGCTAAAAATACAAAAAATATTGATATAAAATGGATAAAAACCAGTTCTATAAAAGTTTGATGGGATTTTCAGAGACTAAAGATAACCAGATAAAAAGGAATGTTACCTTAAAAAGATGGGAAATAGCTCATATTTCTGAAGAAGAATACTGGGAAGAATATACAACAGAATCTCTTTCAAAAAGATCAAGCGAAAGATACAAAAAAAAAGCTAAAATATTAATTGAGGAATGGAAAAAATATATTAAAATAAACAGCAAAACAAAGGTGCTTCAGATTGGTTGTGGCCCTGATGATGTTATAAATCACTTTCCTGTTGTAAAAAAATATTCCATTGATCCTCTTGCAGACTTTTATAAAAAAAAGTTCAAATTTAATTATAAATCAACTAATCTGCAAAAAGCAGGAGGAGAAAACATTCCGTTTAAGGATAGTTTCTTTGATGTTATTGTTTTAACTAATGTCTTGGACCACACGCATATGCCTGAAAAGGTTTTATCTGAAATACAAAGGGTACTAAAAAAAGAAGGATTATTTCATTTTGAGAATTATATCTTTCAGAGAAATTTTTTAAGAATAGCAAAAATATGGGGTATATTAAAAAGAATATTTGGAAATGAAATATACAATGTTCATCATCCATATATGTTTAGCTTACAAGATCTCAAAAGTTTAATTTCTGAAAAATTTTCCATAATAAAAGAAGAAGTTGGAAGAGATATAGGAAATTATGAAAATTTTCAGGAATTTGAGGAGAACATAAAAAAAGAAAGAAAGATTACCATTAAGATTCCTGCCAGATTTGGGCTTTATGGAAGCATAAATTATTCCTGTTTTTGTAAAAAAAATCACATATAAATTTAAAAAGTATTAAGCAGGGAGTTAATAATGCAAAAAACCTCAAAAATATATATTGCAGGCCATAGAGGACTTGTTGGTTCTGCTATAAAAAGACAACTAGAAAAAGAAGGATACAGAAATATTGTATTTAGAACTTCAGAAGAATTAGATTTGAGAGATTCTAATAAAGTTGATGAATTCTTCAAAAATGAAAGCCCGGAATATGTTTTTATTGCAGCTGCAAAAGTGGGTGGAATTAAAGCAAATCTGGAAAGAAAAGGGGAATTTATTTTTGATAATCTCATGATACAAACCAATATGATTCATTCTGCCAGGAAGCATAAATCAAAAAAATTAGTTTTTATTGCAAGCAATTGTATATATCCTAAAGAATCAAAACAGCCAATTAAAGAGGAATATTTGTTTACTGGCTATTTAGAACCAACTAACGATGCTTTTGCTGTTGCAAAACTTGCTGGAGTAAAAATGTGCCAGGCATATAATGAACAATACAACACAAAATTTATAAGTGTTGTTTCTGCAAATGTGTTTGGCCCCGGAGATAATTTTAATCAAGAGGAAGGTCATTTAGTCGCGTCGTTAATAGAAAAATTCCATAATGCCAAAGTTAATAATCAAAAAGAAGTGATTCTTTGGGGAACAGGAAAACCTAGAAGGGAAATGCTATTTGTTGATGATTTTGCAAGAGCATGTATTTTTTTAATGAACAACTATGATTCTTCAGAAATAATTAATATTGGAACAGGGGTTGATTATGAAGTTAAAGAAATAGCAAAAATAATTAAAGATATTACTGGTTTTGAAGGAGAAATTATTTTTGATGAAAAAAAACCTGATGGAATGTTTAGAAAATTGCTCGATGTTGAAAGAATAAATTCAATTGGATGGCAGGCTGAGGAAGATAGTTTAGAAGCGCTAAAAAAAACATATCAGTGGTTTTTGAATTCTTTTGGGAACAATATCCAAAAAAATAATCTCAAGGTTCAATTAATGAAAAATACATTTTATAATGAAGATGAAACAAAAAAAAATTTAGCAAATTTTATATTAAACTCAAGTAAGCTTAGTATGGATAAGTACTGCAAGGAGTTTGAAGATTCTTTTTCAAATTATCAAAATAGAAAATTTTCAGTGCTCTACAATAGTGGAAGTTCGGCAAATCTTGCATTGATACAATCTTTGCTTAATTTGAAAAAAATAAATGTTGGAGACTCTGTAGGATTTTCCTGTTTGACTTGGGCAACAAATGTAATGCCTTTATTGCAATTAGGATTGAAACCTGCTCCAATAGATGTATCCTTAGATAACCTCAATGTAGATTCTAATAATCTTCTTCTAATTTTGGAGAATATGCCTATAAAGGTTCTTTTCATAACAAACCTTTTAGGATTCTGTGCTGATTTAAATAAAATAAAAGAGATTTGTGAAAAAAAAGGAATAATTCTCATAGAGGATAATTGCGAATCTTTAGGAAGCGAACTTAATGGAATAAAACTTGGAAATTTTGGGCTTGCAAGCAGTTTTTCATTTTATGTTGGACATCATTTATCAACAATTGAAGGGGGAATGGTTTGCACTGATGATGAAATATTATATGAAATGTTATTAATGGTAAGAGCACATGGATGGTCTAGGAACCTTAAAAAAGAAAAAAAAGAAGAATTAAGAAAGAACAATGGAATTGAAGAATTCTATAATGATTATACATTTTATACTCTTGGATTTAATCTTCGTCCAACAGAAATTACTGGATTTTCAGGATTAAAACAATTAGAGATTATAGATGAAATTCACAAAAAAAGAAATAATAATTTTAAGAGGTATCAAGAAGCAATTAAAAAAAATTCGGACATAATCCCTATAAATGTCAATCATATGAGTTTTGTTTCAAATTTTGCCTATCCACTTGTCTTCAAAGAAAAAAATGTCTTTGAAAAGTATAAATTAAAATTTTTAAAAAATGTTGAAATAAGGCCTATTGTTGGGGGGGCTATAATAAATCAGCCTTTTTTTCAACAATTCATGAAAGAGAACGATATGATTTATAGAAATTTAAATGCTAAAAAAATACATGATTTAGGATTTTATATTCCAAATAACCCTGACTTAAACGAGAAAGAAATTGAACTTATTTTAGACTTATTAAGAAAAGATTTTTAAAGCAGTCTAACATGGAGAAAGCATGAAATTTTCAGATGCTGCTGAAAGATTAAAAGGACAAGAAATGTTCCAGATTTTAGCAAAAACACAGGAGCTTGAAAGAGCTGGAAAAGAAATATTGCATTTTGAACTTGGAGATCCTGATTTTAATACTCCTGATAATATAACTTATGCAGCAATCAAATCTTTGAGCAATGGAGAAACTCATTATTCAAATTCTTATGGACTTTTAGAATTAAGGGAAACTGCTGCAAAAGCAACAGAAACCGGAATAAGAGGATTTAGGCCGGATTTGGATCAAATTCTAGTAACTCCTTGTGCAAATATTCAAATCTATTATACTCTGGCCTGTGTTGCAAATGCTGGTGATGAAGTCATTATTCCAGATCCTAGCTTTGTTACTTATAACTCTGTTGCAGAATTTTTAGGATTAAAGATTGTTAGAGTTCCTTTACATGAAAAAAATGAGTTCAGGCTAAATCCAAAAGATGTTGAAAAAATGATAACTGCAAAAACAAAAGTTATTATAATAAATTCCCCAAGTAATCCTACTGGAGCGGTTATGAATGAAGAAGAAATAAGAGAAATTTTTGAGCTTGCAAGAAAACATGATATTTTTTTATTGAGTGATGAGGTTTATAGAAGAATAACTTATCTTGATGAAGAAACCAAATTTTTTTCACCAAGTGTCTATGATCTTTGTAAAGAAAGAACAATTGTTATCAATGGATTCAGCAAATCTTATGCAATGACTGGCTGGAGATTAGGTGTTATAATGGGGCCTAAAGAATTGATTAAAAAAATGAATCTGCTTCTTGAAACAACTTCTTCTTGCGTTGCTCCTTTTATTCAAAAAGCTGGAATTGAAGCATTAAAAGGTAGCCAAGAAAGAGTAAATGAAATGACTAATGAATACAGGAAGAGAAGAGATATTATAGTTGATGGATTAAACAAATTACCTGGAGTAAAATGCGTTAAACCAAGAGGAGCTTTTTATGTTTTTCCTAATATAACTGGGACTGGAATGACAAGCAAAGAATTTGGAGATTTTATGCTTTATAATGCGGGAGTTTCAATTGCTCCAGGACCTGTTTTTGGAAATTATGGAGAAGGTTATGTAAGATTTTGCTATGCAAATTCAATTGAGAACATAAAAAAGGCTCTTGATAAAATGAAGATAGCTTTGGAAAATAGAAACATTTAATATTTTGTAGTTTCCCAGCCTTCCAGCGGAGGAATTATCATCTGACTTTTGAATTCTTCTCTAGGCAAATATGGCTCCATATCTTCAATAGGTGTTTTCCATCCAGATACTCTTGGCTCATAATTATCCCATCCAGAAACATCCAAGTTACATACTGCAGGGCCATCAAAATCTAAAACTTCTTTTATTTTTTCCTGCATCTCAGAATTTGTTTCTATTGAAAAAGTTTTTATTCCATAAGCCTGACAAATCTTCAAAAAATCTGGAGGATTATATCCTTTAGGACCACTTGCTTCGTATCTGCATTGCAAATTTGTTCTTTGAAATGCGCGAATAATTCCATAGCAATTATTATTGATTATAAAAGTCTTGAATTTTAAATTATAATTTTTAACTGTTTGCAGTTCCTGAATATTCATATTGAAACCTCCATCTCCAATTATGCAAACAGTATTATGAATCCTGTCTGAAGCAAGCCAAGCTCCCATTGCTCCTGCAAAAGAAAAACCCATTGGAGAATTCCCATTGTTAGTTATGAATCTTTGAGAATGTTTTGTTTCAAATGCCTGGCTGGCTAAAACAATATTCCCTCCGCAATCACCTACTAGAATATCTTTTTCCTTCATCATTTCAGAAAGAATTCTCATGAAATTATAAGGATTAATTTCTTCAGAATCAGCTGGTTCAAATTTACCTGGATCATATTTATTTTTCCAATCAATAACTTTTTCTGTCCAGGATGAAAAATCCGGAATAGAAATATTTTTCAAAGCAGAATTAAATCTTTCAAGAAAAACTTTTGCATCTGAAAGAATGCATTCGTTAAATGGTAATTGTTGTAATTTTTTTTGCAGAAGAGGTTCATCTATATCAATAACATATTTTTTTGCAGCTCTTGCAAAAGAGGTCACATTTCCTCCAGTTATTCTTCCAGAGATTCTGCTTCCTATTGCAATTAATAAATCCGAGTTCTGTATGCCTAAATTTCTTCCCGCTCCACCATAAGTCCCTACTCTTCCACCATAATACTCAAAATCTGAAGTTACAATATCAAGGGCATTCCAAGTTGGAAAACAAGGAATCTTAAGCTTTCTTGCAACTTCTAAAAATAAATCAACTGATTTTGCAAGCCTTACTCCAGAACCTATAAGAAAAACAGGTCTTTTAGAATTGAAAATATCTTTTATAAGTAAATCTATTTTTTTATCCAAATAATTAAAATTAGGCAAATTTTCATAAGCAGACAAATCAAAACCAATTAATTTTGTTGGTTCAATTTCTGCTTTTTGAACATCCATTGGAACGTCTAGTAAAACAGGGCCTGGCCTTTTGCTTTTAGCTATATAAACTGCTTTTTCTAATTCATACCTTATATCTTTTGGGTTTATGATAAGTTTTGCATATTTTGTTATTGGAGTAACAATATCAACTATAGGAGTTTCTTGAAATCCTGATTGCCTAAGTGAATTTTCTATACGTAAAACTTGCGAATTAACCTGTCCTGTTATAAAAACACATGGGACTGAATCATAATAGCAATTAGCAATTGGAGTAACAAGGTTATGCCCTCCTGGACCACTGGTTCCTATTGCAACCCCTAAATTTTCAGAAATTTTTGCATAAGCTTCTGCTGCAAAACCTTCTGCCTGCTCGTGCATCACTGCAAGGTAGTTTACGTTAGGATTTAAAGCAACAGCATCAATTATTGCCGCATCACCCGAACCTGTCAATACAAAAAAATCTTTTACTCCCAAATTTGCAAGATAGCCTATAACATAATCAACGACTCTCATTCTTGAACCTAGGATTTTTTGATTATAAAAATGTTTATATAATCAAATATATAGTTAAAAAGAATTGGATGAGTATGATAAACCAAGCTATTAAAGAAGATGTAGAAAAAATACTTAAAAAAAATAAAGAATTTCTTTTTAGTTTAGCAGGAAAAAAAGTATTAATTACTGGTGGAAATGGATTTATTCCAAGTTATATTGTTGATACCCTAACTATTATCAATAAACAGCTGAATAATCCATGCAAACTTATTCTCCTAAATAAAAATCCAATAAATGAAAAATCCAGACTTTCACATCTTATTAATGATTCTAATATAGAATTTTTATCACAAGATGTTGGAAAACCTTTTAAAATAAATTCTAAAATAGATGTTATAATTCATGCGGCATCAAGAGCGAATCCAACTTCTTTTTTAGAGAACCCTTTGGATACTATTGATTCAAATGTAAATGGATTAAGAACTTTGCTTGATTTTGCTGTTAAAAATCCTGTTGAAAATTTTATTTTTTTTAGCAGTGCTGAAATTTATGGGAATCCCCCTAATGAATTTATACCTACTCCAGAGAATTATAATGGAAATGTAGACTGCACTTCAAAGAGGGCATGTTATTCAGAATCCAAAAGATTCTGTGAAACTTTGTGCATGACTTATTTCAGAAAATATGCAGTCCCAATAAAAATACTAAGAATCTTTCATACCTACGGACCTGGTTTGAGGAATGATGGAAAAGCTATAACTGACTTTTTTAAAAATGGAGTCAATTACAAAAAAATTCTTTTAAAGGATAGAGGGGAATCAAGGATGACTTTTTGTTATGTTTCTGATTTGATTAATGCTATTTTTTTGATTTTATCCAAAGGCAAATCAGGGGAAGTTTATAATGTTGGAAATGATTTAGAAGATATTTCCATAATTGAGCTTGCAAAAATAATAGGAAGCATTATTGGAGGAGTTCCTGTAATCGCTGGAGAACAAGGAAACTACAGAGATAGATTTAAAATAGAATTGAGAAAACCTGATATTTCTAAATTAAGAGAACTTGGATTTGCTCCTGAAATATTTTTAAAAGAGGGTTTATTTAGAATGTATAATTCTCTTGGGATTTGAAATTTTTTCTAGAAATTATTTAATACTAAAACTCTATTCCATCAGCATAAGTTAAATTCCTTCTACCCCCACTTTGACAGTTGGGTAGACTCTAAAATATAATAATTCTAAAACCGAAAAATAAAAGTAAGGGTTCTTGTTTTGAATTATATGAACCAAACA
>JAGVWU010000005.1 GCA_018304145.1 Candidatus Pacearchaeota archaeon
TTTTACAGAATAGTAATTTTCAAACAGTGAGAGAGGCTATGGATAGAATTTCAAACTATTTTGAAAAGGAGGGATGTATTATGACGTAGTGTACTTAACAGCCTCACCAGAGTATTTCTTCTTAATAGTAAACCAAATCCTATTTGATTCTTTATCAAAAAATGGAGTTGGATAAAAATCGGGCTTAACATAAAGGTCTTTGATTGTCCTATCTATTTTTCTTAGTCTCCTAATTAATCTAAGTGAATAAGATTTTAAACTTTCGATATTAAAATCATCTAATTTTATTTCCGAGAATTGTGGGTCTTTAATTTTTCTCTCAAGATGCTTTAGAAATATATCTAAGAAAAAAGACTTCTCTTTTAGAGATTTGTTTTTTAGAATACTAATTATTTTACTTTTATCTTTCGATGCTGATGGGATAGCCAAATTAATCTCTTTAGAGTATTTGCTATAGAAATTTTCGATATTTGCATCCAAATCATTAGAAGGTTTTATTCCCAACTCTTTCCAAAAGCCCTTGCCATTTAAGTCAATAATATCCATAACCAACCAATAAAACCCTCGTATAAAGAATTAACGCTTTATCTTAAAAACTCAAAAACATAATCTTGATTCTCAATTCGTTTAGCAAGTGATAAACCTAATCCTTTTAGAGCTACTTCAGTGCCTTCGCTACCACTTCTTCCAAATACAACACTGGCTAAACTATTGTCTTTCCCGAAGCAGAAGATATGAGAAAGTTGCGATTTATCTCCTAAACTATATGCATGATCCAAGCCCATTTCTATTAATTTGCTATATCTTTCTGAAGTGAGATCTTTAACATCATATCTCCTAAATGGAATTTTTTCTCCATTTTCGGTATATGTTCCTTCTCGATCTATCACAACAACATCTTTCCCACCAAATCTAACTACAATTAAATCATCTTTTCTGTATAATCTAACCTGTCCGATAGACTTACTTGTTTCTGGATCAACAATTTCTTCTTTAGTTATATCTCTAGTACCAGGTCTTAAAATAAAATCAGTGTAAATCAATCCAATTCTTTCTACAGGATTTCCTAACTTTAGGATTTGAGTTTTATTCTCTTCTCTATCAGTTCTGATTAAGTATCTGTTCATTTTTATTTTGCTATTCCATATGTTTTAAATAATCTAAACATTTCTCCAGGGAGTTCATGTAATTTGTCTCTTTCCACAATCACATAATGATCATTACCAATATCTCCAGTAAGATGTTTTGCGTATTTTTCAAACTCTTTACCTAACACAATTAAGAATGGATGAATTTTTCTTTTGTATAACTCTTGTATAACTGGTCTTGGATCTCCTCCAAGATTAGCATCACCATCGGTAATTATTGTTATTCCTTTTGGTTGTTCTAGTTGTCGATCCAATAAACCTGCAACAACCTCTAAGCTTGGAGCAAGAGCAGTTCCATCATGACTTCTTCTCACAGATAAGATTTTTCTAGCAACAGATTCACTATATTTCTCCGTAAAATCTTTTAGTACATATAAATCTCCTGAAAAAGCAAATAATCCAAAAGGATAATCTGAGTCACCCAAAGCTTCTCCTTGAATAAGCAGACTTGATTTAATTCCGTCTATAATATTAAAGTACTCAGGGTCTGTTGAAGGACTTATATCTGCCAATACTGCCCAAGCAGGTCTTTGTTGGTTTTGAGTGTCTTTGATAAAAACTCTTCTTTCTCTTCTTACGCCAGTAACTTTAGATTCTAGTTCTCCCTGCATAAATTCTTCATAATCTAATTCTGCCCCTTCAAAATCTCTTTTAACACCATAATGTCTTAATTTTAGTTGCCTAAATATTCTACGCGTACTTTCTATTTCTCCAGCATATTGCAATTTCCTTTTCTGTAAAAGTTCTTGTATTTTTTTATCGGTACAATTTGCAACTGGGCAAATATCTATTCCATGTTTTTCAGTGAGATCAGTGTAAAGAGCATTTCTGTCTCTTTTGTATAACTCTTCCTTTCCCCGTTCATCTAAAGTAGATTCTTCGTTTTCATCTTTCCCACTACCTTTTTTATCTTTAGAGTCTTTGTCTGGTTCATATAATTTTTTTCCATCACGAGCTTTTTCAGATAGTTGTTTTGGTTTTTTATCATTAGGATCTCTCCCTTCTCTTGGTTGAGTTTGACCTTGATAGCCTTGTTGTGGACTACCTTGAGTTCTTGAATTATCTCCCGTATTATATCTCGGAGGCAATCTACTTATTTTTTGAGTTATGTCGAAATTGTCCTTTAATCTTCTATATATTTGTTTAACTACTTCGGGGTCCATTTGTATTGAACCGGATGATTTAGCAAGTCTAACAGCTTCTTCTAGCAATTCTTTTTTCTCTTTAGGAACTGATTCCACAGTTTCGCCGATTAATGTTTGTTGTAAAAATTGTTCTCTGAAAGCATCTAGTTCAGACATTCTCACAATACTCGGTCTAAGATATTTTGTTGCAGGATTAAGAGTTTCCTTATAAAATCTGTCTACACCCGATAACTGTCTTCTTCGAGAATCAATTCTATGGTCTTTTACAACATTATCAATCCAGCCAGCCAAAGCAGGATTTTCTGTTAGCTCCGCGTAATTTCTTTGATGATATTCTTGAACAGCATTTGAACCAGTTTCTGCAAAAGAACTTGGATCTTTTTCAAAATACTCACCATATTCTACAATGTGATCAGACTCGTGAGCAGTAAAGTTAGCTAATGCTAATTCATTGTCTCTTTCAGAACCAAAAATACTTTCTTCTTCTGGTAAAAAAACTGAATGTCCATCTGTTGCAGGAGTCATTCCTTTTTTTGCAACTATCGGATGTCTGGTTAATGCTTCCTCACCAACACGAAAATCTATAATCTGTTCCAATTTTCTAGAAACAGATTCTGTTTTTACAGATGTCATTTACTTACCTCCTTCTTTGCCCCTTATATCAATTGACCACGGATCAATAAAATCTGTTGGTAAGTCTGGAACTTCTTGAGATTTTTCTTTTGGTTTTTCTTTTATGGATTTTTTTTCTTCCTCTGATGACTTCTCTTCAGTAGGATTATCCTTACTATAATCTCTCCTTCCAAATAACCATTGACCTGCTTCATAAATTGCAGGTAATCCTAACCTAACAGGATAGACAAGAGGATGCAAACTGTCAAGAATAATGAATCCTGGTAATGAATTCAAAAAAAATCTTCCTGCCATTGTAGCACCAACTGCATCTTCATCAATTTTCTTTCCTCTTTTATGTCGTCTTATAAGACTTGAAGCACCTAATAGTTGAGGAATTATAGCCCCCCCTAAAAGTCCTAACCAATAATTAAATTTAGTCTGTGTTGGAAACTCATCTGATAATTTTAAAACTTCAATTTTATGATTTGTCGGGTTAACATAAATTGATTTTCTAAATTCATCTTCTGGTGAATTAATTACATCATCTATGCCCAATTCATTTTCATCAACATTTCTATCCGCAGCCCCATTATTAGTTCTACCGCCATAAAAACCTAAACCAGTTCCATAATTCCAAAAATCCCCTTTAGCAGCATATCCTGATAACCATTCCTCTTTTAAACGAAGATGTTTTTGGAATAATTTTAAATCAGAATTCATAGATTCATAAGCCCGAAGAAATTTCACCATAGATTCGTCTATCGCAGGTTTTTTTAATTTTCCATTGTTATCCAATAACTTTGCATCAATTTCTTTGACTGTTTGTCCCAATATTTTTTCTAACTCTGCAACATCTTTACTATCTATTCTTCCATCACGAGCTAGGGTTATATAAGTTCTTTGATAAGCATTATATTCTTTTACTGCGTCTTTATAAAAATCATCTCCTTGTTGTGTTAGCTTTTCTGACATTGTCGCAACAGCTTCTGATTTTTTAAGAGGAGAAGTCATTTCTTGAGAATAAGCTGATTCAGTTAATCCAATACTACCTGCATAAATCGCAGTTGATACTAATCCCACAGCAATTCCTTTCTTAGCTTTTCTAACTAAATTCGATAAACTCATTATCTTTTCCCTCCCGAATTTAAATTATTAACGTTAATATCCCAAGGATTAATTATTTCTTGTTCAGGATCAGGTTCATTTATAACTTGTTTTGGTGCCTCATCTTTCTTTTTTTCCTGCTCCTTCTTTTTATCTGCCTTATCAACACGATACATAATGTATCCTATGCCAGAGCCAGCCACCGCCAGAATTGCAGCCATTGTTAATCCAATCTCCCATCCATCTCCAACTCCGGGATGGACAAATTCATCTATTCTCTCACCAAATCCAGACCAAGGAACATATCTTCTAGTCTTGAGTTCTTGCTGAACTTCTTTTTTTATTACATCATCTAATTCTTCAAGAGCTTTTGTTAATGGTTTTCCAACTTCTCCGTTATAAGGATTTGTGTTATATCCTGATTTCGACTCTCCTTCCAATTGGTTTTTTTTAGCAAATTCTGCAAAATCAGCAAACATTTTTCCTGGATAAGGTACTCTTTCTTTGGTATCTGTATCTACTAATTCTTCTCTTACATCTGAAGCAAAAAAATCAACATCTCTCTTAAATCTGGAGCCATTGTTATAATGCAAATTTCCGTACATTGCCTGCAAATATTCATAATCTTTTATTGCTTCAACTAAAGATGTTTTTGCTTCCTTAGCTCTCTCTGGAGATAAATATCCTCTTTGTAATTCAGACTCAAGAACAGAAACTCCCTTTACTATATTATCCTGACTACCTTTCATGTAATTAGCCATAGTTGAAACATACTCGGATAAATTTTTAACTTCTATAGAACCATATTTCGGATGAGTTATTACAAATGCTCCATTATTTTCCCTTCGGGTAAGAACTTTTCCTTGTTTTTTCGCTTCTTCTATGTCTGCCTTTAATCTCTCATTAGTATCATATTTTTGTGGGTTTGCTGCCCTATCTTGAGAGGGAGTATTACTTTCTTGAGCGTAAGATTGATTGATTCCTCCAAAAACAGATAATCCCAAAGCTCCAGCTACTAAAATATTTCTGACTGTTTTTCCAACTGAGTTTTTTTTTGATTTCATTTTAAACTCCATATTTGTCTAATATTTTCATAAGTTTACTATGAAGTCTCCCATTACCAGAGTCTACATCATTTTCATAAGTAGTTATCGGATTAACAACACTTTCCTCGAAAAGACTTCTTAATGGAATTTCCGTTCCACTCATTATTCTTTGTGCTACTTCTACAGGTCCCTTGAGACCCAAATCTTTTGAAAAACTTCTTGATTCATCCCTCATTTCAGCAGTAACTTTTGTAATCAATTCAGCAGTTTCATAATCTAAACCTGGTGCACGAGCAAGTAAAATATCTGTAGTATTTTCTCTTGTAGGATAACCCATTTTTATTTGAGAAAATCTTTGCAAAAGAGCATCATTGAGTTCATTAGTCGTATATGCACTATGGAAATTTCCAGTAGATACTAACCTAAAGTTAGGATGAGCAGTTAGAGTTTCGTGACCGAATTGAGTAATTAATGGTAGCTCTCCTGTTTCTAAAAACATATTTAATCCAGTAAGCTCATCTTGAGGAATCGGAGGCATTTCTTCTAAAACATATAAACCCCCATGAATCGCAGCTAATGTTAATGAGCCTGGTGAAAAAGTAGGTCCCTCTGCTGCTGGAACGAATTTACCAATCGCTGTGCTCAGTCTGAAAGATGAACTCCCAGTATCAAAGTAATATGGCAAACCTCTCGCATTTGCATAATCTCTTGCTAAAACAGTTTTACCATTACCTGTAGGTCCATTAAGAATGACTGGTCTTAAACCACTATCAAGATATTCAAATAATCTGTCTTTTTCTCCATTCTGATCTTGATAAGCAAAAACTTTTTGTAGCATTCTTGGTTTAAATCTTTCTTTAACAAATCTAGCAAATGCTCCTTGCTCTTCAACAACTTTTGTTGTGATTAAAGCTTCCCTTTGAGGTATAGCTTTTTTTACTGTTTTTCCTTCCAGATCCTTATTTATCTTATCAAAAAGAGCAACAGGAAGAAAAGGCATAAAAGGAGAATCGCCTGTTACCAGCACTGCTCTTTGACCTCCATCTCTTTCATAGAAACTTAATGAGCCTGTTTCTTCAGGACTTCTTAATTTGTATCCATGAGAGAATCCAGATTCTTTTTGTTTTTCAGCTTCTCCAACAGCCAAATCTTCTAATCCAACTCTTCCTATGTCATACTGTCTGGTTCCTGTTTTTAATCTAAGTCTGTTATTACCCTCTATAACTAAATTTACCGTTGAACCATTGTGCGATAACATAACTCTATTTCGTTCAGGTAAATATGAACTAATCATTCCAGCTAAACCATTTCCATCTGTAACAATTTTATAACGAATAGGAATTGTAACTTCATCTGCTAATTCAGGGTATTGTATTTCAGCTTGTGGTTTTCTGCTATCTAGGTCTATAACAACTGCTTTCTTATCCTGAAAGTCAACCATATATTTAGCCATTTTATTCAGCTTCCTCCAAAACCTTAATATTAATTTCTACAATCGTACTGGGTCTTAATTCGTCTCTTAATAGCTTTGGAATAACAATTATAGAATTCTCTCCATGTTTTGCAATTCTTTTTCTTATCGTATATTCTTTCTGTTTCATTTCAAGTTTATTACAATTTTTATCTAAGAAAATTGTGGAAATGGACTATTTAAACCTTTCTACTTGTAACTACTTAATAATTACACTAATAGCTGTAAACTTGTTCCGTCAGGATAAATTTTACATTTTCCTTCCCGTACTCCTTTGAGCTTTTTGTTAATCAAATCTCCAACCATTAAAACAGCATCAACAGTTTTATCAATTTCTTTCTTAGTAGAATTTAAACCTTTTTCTGTCTTAACTGTAATAATTATTTTCATAACAATAAAAATCAATTCTAATATTTAAAGATTGCACGAGTTTTACCAAATAGTCATTCCGTCTTCAATCTCTTCATTATTATTATTTTCTTCAGAGTTATCTTCTTCTTTGTCCCTATAGTCTTCCATTTCACATAACTGACCAACTCTCGGAGTATTAATTAAATAGGGACTAGGTCCGCGTCTATTTTGTGTTAATCCTTTCTCTCTGTCTTGTTCTTCGGCATAATTTAATTCCTGCTGATAAAACTTCCTATCTTCATCTGTTGTTGCTAATCTTAGATTCCTTAAAATGTTTTTATGAATCCTAGGAACAAACTTCCTTTTTCTTTTCTTGTAGCTGGTATAAGTTGGTTCTATTTTATAGTATCTATCATCACATATGAACTTTAGAAACAAAAAGAAATGAGGTGATGTTGGAGTTCTGCCAAGACACATGTAATGTCCTTGCCCAAAATTTTCATGAATAAAATATACAAATTCAGAGGTAGTTCTTATTGGTCCATTACCTACTGTTTCAAATATCTTTCTGCTGTCTTCTTTCTGAATCTCATGCAAGGTTTTCCAGTCTATTCTTATTTCATGATTTCTTTGATACTTAGTAGGGACCTCCGTCTTTCTTTTTATCTGAATCCATATTTCATTCATCTCTTACTCTCCCGAACTCTTTAGCTCTTTCGAATAATTCATTAGTCTTTCTTATCTTATTATCGTATCCTTTGATAGTTGCCAATTCCAACAACTCTTTAGCATATTGTTTTAGTTTTTCATTCTTAGACTTTTTGATTACATAGTCTATTATTAATAATCTAATAGAAGTAGAAAACCTTCCAAGATTATGTGTACAATGAATTTCTATGTCCCTGTCTTTTAGAATAAGCTGTTTGAATTCTTCGATTATTGGAAAGAACTTGTCGTTATATATTATGTGGTCTATTTCATGTCCTTGTGGCATTTTATTTAATTTTCTGTTTTATCGTCGGTTTAATTAAAATACTAACCTTACTATTCTTAATAAAGGTTGTCCGTCGAGAATTGTAATTAATAAGTTATCACAAGTAACCTATTACCTCCGATAGCTTTTTAACCACTTATTACATAATCTTATTATGAAAAAATCAGATAGGGCAGATAATTATGTTTCTGAACTTGACTTAGAGATTTTAAAAGCCTTAGATAAGAAAAGTGGTTATGGTGTAGTTGAAATAAGAGAAAAGCTTAAAGTTAATCCTCGTACAGCAAGAAGACATCTCATCAGATTACAAAAATTAAAACTAATAGAACGAAAAAGAGTTGATAAAACAAACAGAGCAGAACTTAGCATTACAGATTATGGTAAACAATTGTTAGAGCTATTTAATAAAATCTTAAAGAATTAATTTTTCTCAACTTTTACTATTTTAGCTATATCTTGCACCTGTTGCATTTCTATCATATTGGATTTTATAATATTCGCAAGTTCGGCTATCTTTTTCTCAAGCTCTTTATTTTTTATATCACTGGCAAGTTTTATAGTTTCAATTTCATGTTTCAGTCCGCCCATCTCATTCTGCTCCACTTCCTTATCTAACTCCTCACTTAAATCTCTACGCCTAGCATATCTCCGAATCATTGGACTTCCGAATTGCCAGCCGTAGCGATACGAAAATTGGTGGTCATTCTTTATGATGTAAATATAATGACTACAAGATGCATGCCTTAAAGCATGATAATGAATACTTCTTCCGATTGTTCTTTTTCCTAATCTGTGGAGAAACTTTCTCATAAGAGGATAACCTTTTGTAAATACAGGGTCAGTTGGTTTTGCTCCTTCTCTTAACCTTTCATTATAAAATTCTGTTATAATCTTGGTGCTATGTTTCCAGTAGCAGCTTATAATTCTTCCTTTAGTTTTTGAATACTCTTCTCGCACTCTCATCTTAATAAAATTTTCATCTTTCTTAGGAAAAATTACATCTTCCATTCTAATGTTATGAAATTCCTCAGCTCTACATCCGGTATCAAATAAAACATCAACAAAGTATCTTTCTTCGTTAGTTTTACAACCATCCAATATTTTTTCTACTTCATTTTCCTGAGGAGCATATACCTCTTTTACCTTCCCGCCCATTTTGATTTTTAATATCTTAATGAATTTGTATGCTTTCTCATCTAACTTCCAGTTCAAATAAAGTATCAAAGTATTCCTAATTGAGATTTTCTTGTTCTTAGCATAAGGTCTTTTGCACTTTACTGTGGTTATTATTTCTTCTCCATTAACTGTTTTTTCTTCCCTCTTTAGCCTAGAGTATCCAAGTTCATCTTTTACCATTGCTTCATGCAATCTCCTAATATCCTCTTCCTTTAGTTTTGACACTGGTTTTTTAAAAAATTCCAGAGCTATTTTCATATCGCTTAAATAAACTGATAAACCCCCATCCTGAACGACATTGCCTGTTAATTCTCCCATTTGTAATGCCCTCATCCAGTCTTCCTGTATATCTTTCTTGTCTTTTGCATCAATCTTCCATTTAGAAACCGCAGCTATCTTTTTCTTCATATTTATTATTCTAAGCGGTATTTTATCTGTTTCTGACATTTTAAGTAATAGGTATATTAGGTATCCTATTACTTAATGTACATTAAGGTATTTATAAGCTTTTCTACGTTAGAATAAATTATGGGACAGTTTTGGGCTCGAATTTATAAAATTTATTTTGAGCAAATATTATTAATGATTGATAAAATAGAAAGTTTCACTAACAACACTAGTTATGAAGATTTTTCAAAGGATGTGAATCTTATTGATGCAACTATAATGCGTTTGCAGGTTATTGGTGAAAATATGTCAAATATCCCTTACTCATTAAGAAAACAACATAAATCAATACGCTGGAAAACTTTTCTTAATATGCGAAACTTTTTTTCACACAAGTATTCGGCAATAAACCATGAATTGCTCTGGCAGATTGTTAAAAATAGAATACCTGTTTTAAAAGAAGAAATAACAAAGATTATGCAAACAATTTAAGATACTGAAAATCCTTTTGCTCGTCGAACCTTCAGGTTCAAATTCCTGAGACATTATTAAATGAATATTCGCTTTGGGAGAATATTTTAATAGCCCCGCCAGGATTCGAACCTGGGTTACAAGCTCCAGAAGCTCGTAGACTTGACCGCTATCTTACAGGGCTGTTTTTTCATCAATGAACTTACTATTTAATATATCAAAAATAACTTCAAATCATTTATAAAATTATCCTATTGTTGCTTAAACGCACATCATACAAATTCTTAAAAACCAGTTATTTTTATTTAAACTATGACCAGCATCATTGGAATTAAATGTGAAAAAGGTCTTGAAGGAGTGGTTGTTGTTTCAGATTTTAGTGGTACTCAAACTAGGCTAATTAATGATGGAATTGATACTGCTCACTATGAAAGAAGAAGAACAGCATCAAAAAAATTATATGTAGACCCAAAAAGAGAAGTTGTAATAGGAACTTCTGGACAGACTAATCTTCATGGATATTCTAATTTTTTATCAAAAATACTAAAAGATAGTTCTTTAATAAGAAAGGCAATAAGAAGAACTGTTAAAACTCATCATCTCAAAGAACTTAAGAAATTAAATATGCAAATAGCTCGATCAAACCAAGACTCTAATCCTCCGTTAATAAGAATTCTTATTGCAACAAGATACAATAATGATTCAAGATTATTTCAATCTGATGAAAATGGTTATCTTTTAGAAGTTCCTTATGTTCTTTTAGGCTCAGGTGCAGGTTTAATGTATGAGTATATGTCCAGAAATCACAAAGTAATTCCAAGTGAAACTTCAATAACTGAAGGAATAGATTTAGGATTTAGATGTTTGCACGAAGCTTTTAGAGATCCTTTTACAGGAGGCAGAGATTTAGTTGTTGTAACAAAAACAAGAATTGATGAATTAGGAAAAGAAATTAGGGGTGCTATAAATTATGCGAGAAGAATTGCAATTCAAGAAGCTATCAATCGTTATAAATAATTAAAATTACAAATATACAATCAATAACTTTATATATTTATAAGTTTTATATTATAAATGTTAAAATTCCCTTAATTGGGAAAGAATTTCAACATGGAAGGTAGAAAGAATTTTTATAAAATTCTTAGAACCATTCCATTTTAAACCAAAACAAAAAATGGAAGGCAAACAAATAGGTGTAATTTTTAATTTTTTTGAAAAAGTCGGTGTAATTGCAATTGAACTTACAGACAAATTAAAAGTCGGAGAGACTATAAGGATTGTTGGAGGAGACAAAGATTTTACAGAAATTGTTGACAGTATGCAGATTGATGGAAAAAACGTATCATCTGCAAAAAAAGGCGACCAAGTCGGAATAAAAATCAGCGACAAAGTTCATAAAGGATATAGAGTTTTTAAGGTAAAATAATTCTAAATGTTCAATTAAATTTTATGCCCTGACCGTGGGTGGAAATTCCCTTGATTTTATTCAAATCCCATGTTGGGCATGGATTTGTGTTCGATGCCCCCAAGAGGGGTTGTGCATTGAACTATTCTTCAAGCTTTTTTTTCTTGTTTTTCCTCTTTTTGTTATTGTTAATGAATGTGAGCTGTTAAAGTTTATTTAGTTTTCTGTTTTTAAGATGTTTAAAGCTATGAAAGATTTTATAAACTATAACCTCACGTCAATTATATGAGTAAGAAATTTGTCATATGTTTATCATTGATCGGTATCTTATTTTTTATTAATCTGGTAAACGCAGCAGAATTTGATGTTGAAATAGAATTGAATAATTTTTATTATGGGGATGAAATCGAAGGTCTTGTAGAAATAACTGGAGATATAAGCGATATAGACTATATATCTTATCAATGGAATGTATGGTATACTGAAAGAGATGAACCACATATTTTTTATTGTCATCCTGAAGGGGATGACCAATGTGATTATATTTCTGATAATAAACTAAAACACACATTCAAAATAAATTCAACTTATTTCACAGATTTAGGTGATGAAATTTTTGGAAGAGTTAAAATATTTACTAAATCTAGAAAGGAATTATTATTCTTAGGAGACTCAAGAACTCTTTCAAGTCGCCCATTAAAAATTGTTGAGTTAACTCTTGATGATAATAGTTACAAGCATGGAGCAACAATTAATCTTACTTCCGACAATTTTCAAAGGTATGGATATGTTGGAAGTTTAATAAAAAAGAAGAGTGTTCATCTACAATGCTGTGAGGGTCCTTACTGTTCTCCAGAGGATAATGATTTTTGTTCAGTTAGTAGTTTTGATAATGATAATCTTTCTTGTTCTGGAACTGCTTGGGGATACCTTGGAAAACAAATGATTGCTTGTAATCTTCGTGATTATAGTGGTTATTCCGAAACTAAAGAAATTTGGTTTGATATAGTTGAGGGAAAAATACCTTCTACCACTAATGAAGAAATCTCCCGTGAAGGAGTAAGATACGAAAAAGATTTGCTAAAAGCTCTTGAGGATAAAGATTTTGCAAAAAATCTTATGAAAGATGAAGACTTTATTGGTCTAGAAATTATAGATGGCAAAGTTTGGGCTAATGTTTTTATAAGATTGAGAGATAAATCAAATATAGAGGATAATTATGAGGAAAACAATCTTTCTGGAGATGAGTGGTTTAGCTTAAAATCTGATGAAATTCTCTCTTCTCTTTCTAATGACGAATTTCTTTTTGTAGATAAACTTTCTAATGGATTTTCTGGAAAAATTTCTCTTGATGGATTTTTGAAGTTAAGAAAAAATGATGATATTACTCTTATAAGTTGGCCCAAATGGAGATTAAAACTTCTTGATGGTTCGGGTCCCTTAGTAAGAAATGATTCTTATTATCTTGCTTACACTATTTCTATAATTTTTATTATTGGATTCTTAATACTTATGATCTTTCTATTAAAATCAAAAAAGAAAAGGCACAAGAAAAAATAAATTTTTCGCTTCTCCGTTGGGGATTTTCACATTCTCAAATTCACTGCTCCGCCCACGATTCGAATTTTTTATCTTCAAATCCCCAATGGGACATAGCACATTTTACGCATTTATGCCCCTACCGGGCAAGAATACATTCTGTCCACTTTGATGGAACTCTGCCTTTTTATTTGATTATTAAGATAATAAAGTGGTGCTTGTATTTATATTTTTCTGAAATTTTTATATGCCGTTTTTTATTGGTATATTATATAAAAAATCTTATAATTTAATAGATTTTTGGGAATCTATTATTAATCTTATAAATAAAAAAATCATCTTATTTGTCATCATTTTGGTTTGCTCTTTTCTCTTTTGTGAGTAAGCAGAATAAAACATCATCATAGACATATTCTTAAGCAGTTTTTCCACATAATTTTGAATTTCAGAGAAGGGAAAATAAATTCCTTCTAAAAATAGGAAGACTTTTCCATCTATTTCTCTAGAATTTTTCTTTAATGGAATTCCAATTCTTACCTCTGTTCTGTTATTATATTTTCCAATCCATTTAATTATGTTTTTTTGTTCTTCTTCTAATCTTTCTTTAGTTGCTCTAATTTTTCTCCTTCTTAATTGTTTTTTTATTTTATTTAGATTTAACATATAATTATATTCTCCGGTGGAATATACTTCTAATTCTTGGAACATAATCATGATATCTGTTAATAATTGCTTATATTTGCTTGCTTCTTTTTCATTTCTAATCAATTTTAATAAGTTATAATGCACTTTTTTACTTCTCGGAGTATAAATATAATATCCCCTTACTCTAGTATCATATTTTATACCAAAATTTTCTTTTATAAATCTTTTATTTTTAGGAGTTTTTCCTATAAAGAAAACTTTATAATTGTTTATTTTTTTTCTTAATTCTTTTTCAATTCCTTGCCATACAGTATTTTTTACCCCTACATTAATTAATTCTTTTTCTATCTCTTTTATTGTCCAAATATTCTGCATAAAAATAATCCCTTCTTTAAATTGTCCTCTTTTTTCCTTTTGTATTATTTCCTCAATTTGCCAATATTTGCCATTTTTAAGCCTAGATTCCTCATATTTTTTTATTATATCCATAAAATAGGTAACTATATGCAGTTTAAAAAAGTTATCTATTACAAACTATTTAACGAGTTATGGAATATCAAGATAATAAAGACATTGCCGAAGAAATAATCTCGAAACTCAAGGAACTTAATGAGATATTAGACAATTTAATCAGGAGGTCTAAAGAAAATGGGGATGACTAAGCAAGGACATTTTTATGCAACTGATAAAGAAAAGGAAATGCTCAAAAATAAAGCAAATGAAAGAAAAATGACTTTATCTGATTTTTGCAGAGAAAAGATATTTGAGGGCATAGAAATAGATAAGTTTTCTAAAGTAATGGATGTTATTGCTGATAAATTCGTAGATAAAATTTCTGAGAGAATAATAAAAGAATTGATTAGGCAGATTAAGAAAGAATCTAAAAAATAAGAAACATACAAGATTTTTACAGATTGTTTTTAATGTGATTTTTCAATAATGATTTATGATAAAAAGATTTCATAAATATTCTATATTGCAAATAAGAAAAATTATCGAGATTTTTCAATCAGTTCCTCTTCTTATTTTTTCAAATAAACAAATGAAAGGAGTCGCGGATTTTGGTAAGCGTAGCTCCAAAATCCGCGTGTCAACATGAGTTCTATGCAATATACAAAACAAATGCTTATCGAGGAATATCCTCTAATTCAGCGAGAAGTGGAAAAGCTAAAATCCAAACTCTCTTTTTGCGGAACTCCAATATTAATTAAAGTCGGATGCAGGAAATGTAAAAATGAGGGCATTGAGAACTTTCTTAAGACAATAAAAAAAGATTTTCATTGCTTAATTAGATTATGTTTTGAAACTAATTGTATCCTGGAAAGATTTGCCTCAACAATGGAACAATTAAGGAGTATTAAAAGGCTAAGTGGTCTAAGAAGGTTATGGCATTTTGCTATTGGTTTCTCATTACTTGATTTAGAAGAGTTTCAAAACAATTTTGCAATTCATAAAAAAAGATACGAGGTTACTATGAGAAATTATTTCTCTAAAGCAAGAAAAGAAAATGTTGTTGTAGAATACATTAGGGTTCTTGATTTTTCTTTTGATAAAATTGAAAATGGAAAGATTTATCCACATTATCATTATGGGGCAATTCCATTAAAATCATCTGTTAGAAGAAGTTCAATGATTAAATTAAAGGCAATCGAGAAAAATATGAACAAAAGAATGAAACTTAATTATAACTTTCATTTACAATCATTCGGCTATAAATCTAAAGAAGCAATATTTAATTATTTAGCAAAGCGTGCCTGTGGTTTATATAAATTTAATGAAGATAAAAATAAGGATTGGGCTAGTGGAAAAGGCAAGTTAAAAGAGGATATAGAAAATGGAAAATATTTTGGATTAAAGGATGTGATTAATGAAGAACAATATATTAATCACTTTTACAAAAAAAGGCATTATGTCACCTCCGCAGGCATCCCCCATGGTTCCATTCCTACGGATAATGAACAACACAAAGAAGGATGTATTTGTGAAAAACATGGCAAATTAACACCGAAAGATGTTTTTATTGTCAGGGAAATAGATTATACTCCACCACCACCAGATCCTAGACTAAAAATGGTAGAAAATGACGAGCCTTTTATAGTGAAGGTTATAAAAATAAATTGAAAAATGAGAAAATGACAGAATTAAAATTTCCCTACGAGAGATGTGATAAATGTAAGAAGGTTGTTAATGTAGTTGAAGAAGGGTTATTTGATTTTATATCTCCAGAAAAAAATCATCTTAAAGGTGATTTTTGTGGGGATTGCATGCAAGAAATGGTTCCAGAATATAAAGAATTTGTTGAAGAATTTAGAGAATACAAAAGACAACAAAAAATTAATGGGAATAAAGCTTAGTTTTAGATTCTTATAATGCCCTTAAAAATAGAGTATAGAAGAATATATAAAAAAAGAAATTCATTAAATTAAATGCCACAATACTATTTAGATATTGAAACAACGGGTTTAAATCCTTTAGCAGATAAAATAGTTACTATTCAATATCAAGAATTAGATAGAACAACTGGAGAGGCTATAGGAGATTTAAATATCTTAAGAGCATGGGAATCTTCTGAGAAAGAAATTATTGAGCAATTTATTTTAGGCAGTAGGGTTTTGGATCCCTATCCTTTTAGTTTTGTTCCAATAGGATTTAACTTAAATTTTGAGCATAACTTCCTAAAAACTAGATCTGAAAAAAATGAATTACCTTCAATTGATATTCTTAGTCATCCATTCTTAGATTTAAGGATAATCGGTGTTATAATGAACAAAGGTGAATTCAAGGGATCTGGATTAGATAAGCTCACTGGAAAAGAAAGGAATGGAAGTCAAATTCCTACATGGTATCAAAATAAAGAATTTGATAAAATTATAGAATATATTAAAATGGAAACCAGAGAATTTATAAAATTTAATGCTTGGATATATAAGAGGCTTCCAAATCTATTAACGCAATTTAGAGAAGAAAACAATATAAATAAAAAAGAATTCTAAATAATATTATAGATGATGTTTAAGGATAAGTTTTTATATATACTTATTTTATAATTTTTATGCCTAATTCATTAATAGAAGAACTGCCAAAAATTATCGATAGAGGTAAGAAAGAAGCCCAAAAAATCTTAGATGGACTTTCTAAATCAAATAAAATAACTTTGCAGACTAATGAACTAGTTCTCCCAACAAAAGCTAAAGGTGGATTCTTTGGACAAGGGGTTAAAGAATTAGGAAAGAATGAATGGTTGAATAGAATGATTTATGGAGATAATCTTCTTACAATGCAGGCTCTTCTTGCAGGCGATCCTTTTTCAGGCCTGTCTTCAATGAGAGGAAAAATTGATTTGATTTATATTGATCCTCCATTTGATAGTAAGGCAGATTATAGAACAAAGATACATCTTCCAGGAGCAGATATTGAATCAAAACCAACAGTTATAGAGCAATTTGCATATTCAGACACTTGGAAAGATGGAACTGCATCATACTTACAGATGATTATTCCAAGATTAATTTTAATGAGAGAATTACTTTCAGAACAAGGCTCAATTTATGTTCATATTGATTGGCATGTTGGACATTATGTTAAAGTTATTCTTGATGAAATTTTTGGGAAAGAGAATTTTAGAAATGAAATTGTTTGGTGGTATTATAATAAAATGCAAGGAAATATTGGTAGATTTGCATCAAACCATGATGTAATTTTTTCATATAAAAAAGGAGAAAAGCCATTTTTCAAAATGATAAAAGAGCTAAGAGAAAATCCAAAAAAACAACAAGTACGTTTTTGGGATCCTAAAACACAAAGTTTAAAAAATAAAAGGGATGAACAAGGGAAACCAATGTATTATGATGATACTCACAGAACAATTGATGATGTTTGGAGAATGTCTTATTTAGTTCCTGCAGATAAAAAAGAAAATTTAAAATTTGCAACCCAAAAGCCCGAAAAACTTCTTAACAGAATAATTGAATCTTCCTGTCCAGAAAATGGAATAGTAGCAGACTTCTTTGCAGGCTCTGGAACAACAGGAGCAGTTGCAGAAAAATCAGGAAGAAAATGGATAATGTCAGATTTAGGAAAGCCTGCCTGCATGACCTCAAGAAAAAGATTAATTGATCAAGATGCAAAACCTTTTTTATATCAATCAATTGGAGATTATCAGAAAGAACAATTCGAAAAATCTCAATTTAGAACTATTGGAGATTTAGCTCATGTTGTAATAAATCTTTATGGAGCTTTACCTTTTCCAATGCAGGAAGGAGTCCCAAATAATCTTGGTTATATAAAACAAGGCAAAACACTAGTGATTGTTGACTCCCCTTCAAAATTAACTGGATATAATACTCTAAAAAAAGCTCAAGAATTAAGAGGCTCTTTTATGGGTGGATGGGATAAGGTAGTTATTCTAGGTTGGAATTTTGTAACAGACATAGGAAAAATAATTGAAAGCTTAAAAGATGATAAGTTAGAAGTTTTAGTTATTCCTCCGGATTTGCTTGATAAACTTAAAACAAAAGCAAGTTATGAACAATTGATTAAATCAGGCAAAATTAGATTTTCCTCACTTCAATATTTAACTGTAAAATCTATTTCAAAAAAAGAATATAACAAAGAACAAGATGAAATAACTATTGAATTAGATAATTATGTTCTGCTTTCTCCAGACGCCTTACCTTTAGATAAAGAAAATAAAGAAAAACTTGAGAAAGTCATAAAAGAACATCCTCTAAGTTTAATTGAATATTGGAGTATTGATCCTGAATATGATGGAGAAGTTTTTAGAAGCAAGTGGCAGGATTATCGAGAGAATCGTGATGGGGATGATACCAAAAAGTATAAGGTTCTGAAAACTGCAAAGTTGGTAGTTCCAAAAATAAAGGGAAAAAGAAATATTTGTATAAAAGCTGTTGATGTCTTTGGTTTTGAAAGTGCGGTAGTTAAAGAAATAAAATAAAATGGTAAATGCAAAATCTCTGGGAACAAGAAACATACCTCTTAAATTAGCTGAAATTATCACTAAAATGGTTAATAAAGAGTGGGAAGATGGGACATTTATGGAAAAAGTCTCTCTTATTACTAAAGACTTACTGCGATTTTGGGATCCAAATGGAAGTTTTGGAGATTTAAGAAATTTTAATTTTCATGAGGGACAATGGCAAGCAATTTTAAATACGATTTATATGCATGAAATATTAAAAGTAAAAAGTGTTCATGATATGTACATGGTCGCTCGCCCTGAATTGTTGCAAGAAATGGATTTGCTCGATTTAAAGAAAGATAAATATTCTCATCCAAAATATTGTATTAAAATGGCAACAGGAACAGGTAAGACTTGGGTTTTATCAGCTATACTAATCTGGCAATACTTAAACGCAAAACATGAAGAAGAGTCAAATGGAAGGTTTTCAAAAAATTTCTTATTAGTTGCACCTGGAATAATTGTTTATGAAAGGTTGCTTGATGCTTATTTAGGTAAGAGGAAAGAGGATGGAAATAGAGAGTTTGATACCTCTGATTTTAAAAAATTTGAAGGATTATTTCTTCCGCCCGCATATAAAGAGGAGATATTTGGATTTATCCAAAGTTCTGTTGCTCAAAAAGATGAGATTGGTAAAAAAATAACCGGGGAAGGTTTAATTGCTATAACTAATTGGCATTTATTGGCGAGTGAAGAAGTTGATGAAGATACTGAAACTGCTTTAGATAGTCCTGAAAAAACAATAAAAAAGCTTCTACCAATTACTCCCGGAACATCAGCAGGTCATTCATTAGAAGAATTAGATAGCAATTATTTTAAAGGCAAGGAATTAGATTATCTTGCTAACTTAAGCGATTTAGTAGTATTTAATGACGAGGCACATCATCTTGGAGAGTGGAAAACTTCAGAAGAAGTTTTAGATAAAAAGTGGCAAAAAGCATTAGATGATATTTCAGAAAAAAAGAAGGGTAAATTTATACAAGTTGATTTTTCAGCAACACCTTACACTGTAACCGGAAGTGGACAAAAAAGAACAAAGCATTTCTTTCCACATGTCATTATAAATTTTGAGTTACATACAGCAATAAAACTAGGTTTAGTTAAAATTGTAGCAATAGATCGGAGAAAAGAAATCGCTGCACTTCCCTTAAATCCACTAGAATTTAAGGCAGAAAGAGAAGGTAAAACAATTACAGATTTATCTGAAGGACAAAGAGTTATGCTTAGGGCAGGAATAACAAAATTAAGGATTTTAGAAGAAGGTTTTACAAACCTAGATAAAACAAAACTAGATAAAACAAAATATCCAAAAATGTTGGTTATTTGCGAAGATACTTTTGTTGTGCCACATGTTTTTAATTTCTTAAAAAGAGAAGGTTATTCAGAAGAAGAGATTATGGAGATACATTCAAATAAAAAGGGAGAGATAGGCGAAGAAGAATGGGGCAAAGTAAAACAAAAACTTTTTGATATGGATAAACATGATAAACCTAAAATTATTGTTTCTGTTTTAATGTTAAGAGAAGGATTTGATGTAAATAATATTTGTATTATAGTACCTCTTCGTTCAAGTTCTTCTCCGATCTTACTTGAACAAACAATAGGTAGAGGTTTAAGATTAATGTGGAGAGAACCCGAATACGAAGATAGCAAAAAAGAAAATCGTGAAAAATTGTTGATTAAGAAAGAAGAACCAAATAATTATATGGACATATTAAGCATAATTGAGCATCCAGCATTTATTGAATTTTATGATAGAGAACTAGGAGATGTAATGGCTCAAGTCAAAGAATTGCCTAAGAAAGATAGAGTTGTGGGGGACATCATAAGCATAGGCTTAAAGAGTAACTATAAAGATTATGATCTTTTCTGGCCATTAATAATTCATGATAAAGAAGAAGAATTAGCTCCAACAGAATTATCTATGGAGGGTTTAGAAAAATTTCCGATTTCTCTTGAAGAACTAAAGCCCTTAATCAGTCAAAGGGGGGATGTTTTCAAAAGTGAAGAATTAACTGTTAAAACCAAATTTGGAGAATATAATGTTACCGCAGATATTTTTACTGCTAAAAGTTACAACTCATTTATACAGAAAATAGTTAATGCAGTTTCAGAAGTTCGAGTTAAGGTTAGCAAAAAAACTGTTAAACCCTTTCCTTTAATGCAAATTAATTCATCGTTGATTGCCCGATTAATAGATGAATACATCCAACATAAACTATTTGGAGAAGATTTTGAACCTCTTAAGGATAATAATTGGAGGGTTTTATTATTAACTGAATCAAGAATTATTCAGCACATAGTGAAAAATGTTGCAAAAACAATTTATGACTTGCAGAACAGTTTAAAAATAAATGAAGCAAAAATATTTAAAAGATATTTCTCAGAAATAACCGAAATGAAAATAAGAGAAACTTATCCTATTGATGTCGCAAAGACAATTTATCTTAAAATAGCATTTCCTTCGAATAAAGGAGGATTTGAAAAAGCATTTATTGAATTTATAGATGCTGATTCTAAGGTTAAGTCTTTTGTTAAAATAAATGAGCATATTCATGACTTTTCCAATATAATCTATATAAGAGATGATGGACTTTTAGCTCATTATTATCCTGATTTTATGGTTAAAATTGGTAATAAAATATATCTTGTAGAAACAAAAGCTGAGAGAGATTTAAATAATCAGAATGTTAAATCTAAAAGATTAGCAACTATCGACTGGACTGATAAGATTAATGAATTAAAACCTGAAGATAGAATGAATTGTAATTGGAGTTATGTCTTACTTGGAGAAAAGACATTTTATGGGATGAGTAAGAAGGATGCTTCAACCGAAGAGATACTAGAATATGCTAAATTAACTAAAGCTAAAGTTAAAGGAACATTAGGGGATTATCTAGGAATAAAAGAATATTAACTTTAATGCATTACTTTCTCAAAGAAAACAACCTTTCATCTCGTTCAGTCTTATCACCTTTTCTTTCTTTAACAACACCTAAAGAAGTCATTGTTTCAAGTGCTTTTTCTATTGTTCTCCATTGAGATTTAATTTTAAGAGAAATTTGTCTTATAGAAAGCTCACCTTCTTTTTCAAGAAGCTTTTTTATTTCCTCAATAATCTGTGTTATTGGCTTTCTTACCATATATGCATAATTGTACAGATATATTTTTATAGCACGTCTGCATAATTGTGCATATACCTAAAATGAATGCAAATATTTGTCCAAAGTGCGGAAATCCTAAAAAACCATGGTTTGATATTTGTTTTAATTGTAATGAGAAAGAAAAACAAAAACCAATATGTGAAGTTTGTGGAATAGAAGTTCAAGAAGGGCATAATCTTTGTAAAATTCATTGGATTGAGAAACAAGAGGAAAAGAATAATCTTAAGAAAATTGAGTATGTTAAAGGCAAGAAACAGGAAGAATTTAAAGAGAAATTTGAAGGAAAGTATTATTATAATTCTCAAAAAATGAAATCCAAAAGTGAACTTTTAATATGCTATTTTCTTAGTGCAAATCAGGTTCAGTTCGCTTATGAACCTGCAATGACTATAAATGGCAAGGAAATAAGACCTGATTTTGTATTAGATGACGGAAGAGGAAATTCCATTATTATTGAGCATTTTGGTTTAGATGACGAGGAATATAAAAAAAAGAAAAAAACAAAGACTGAGGCTTATAAGGAGCTATGCAAAAATGATTCACAATTTTATTTTGTAGATACAACTGAAGAGGATATTTATAATCTAAAAGATAAGTTAGGAAAGAAACTTAACACTACCCCTTTAAAGAAAGTTATGTGGAAATAGGAAATAATAAAAAGCTTGAAATTACCTAAATTGACATGGTTGAACAAGATTTTAAAAAATTCTATGAATCATTAAATAAAGAACTTATTGCAGTAAAAGATAGAGTTAGGAGTCTGATAGGAAAAGCCCATTGGGGAGAAGATGGAAGGTATAGAGAAGCGGTATTAAAAAATGTTATCTCCAAATTTTTACCAAAAAGCTGTTCTATGGGTACTGGTTTTGTTATTAATAAAGACAAAGAGATTACCAAACAAATAGATATTATCATCTATGACAGCTCTTCACCCGTCTTGTTTGCTGAAGGAGATTTTGTTATTGTTTTAGCTAACACCGTAAAAGCGATAATTGAGGTTAAATCTTCCATTAAAAGTTGTAATGAACTTAAAAATATAATTAAAACTTGCGAAGAAAATGCCAAAAAAATTGAAACAGTTTTTTCAAGAAACCAAAGAATGTTTAACGGAGTTTTTTGTTATGAGTGCAAATTGTCTTTTGAAACATTAAAAGAAGCATTAGAGAATTATTTTAATATCACTGATTGTTCCCTATTTAGAAAAGTGAATAATATTTCATTAGGAAACAAAAAGTTTCTTCATTTGTGGGAGTACAAACCTTTTTCATTAAGAGGCTATGAACTAAGAGATTTAAGTTTTGCATATTTCATATCTAACCTTTTAGTTTCTCTTGATTCCTATCCTATAAAAACAGAGAATCAACATTTGTTTTTTCCCTTAGTATCCAAAGATCCATTTGAGAAGTTCAGAATAGATTCCGGTTCAGGTTTTGAAAGATATTTATAATAATCCTAAATAGAAAAATATAAATAATCTTGAAATATCTTTATTTCAATAAAAAGAGGGGTAATCGGGGAGATGGTACCTCTCTGGTTGCTTCTTAAAAATATTAAATATAATAAAATGATAAGAACATACATAAAAATTTTTTTATTTCTCAGTTCGTATAGCCCTTTATTTATAATTTTAGCAATAAAAAATTATTCATATTTATATTTAGTTTATTTTTTTATTGGTTTAGTTGCCATATCAAATCTTGTTTTATTTTTTATATTGTTTGAATCTAAAAAAATGAGTGGAGATTATTATAAAATAAATAAAATTGAAGATAAATCTGCTCAATTTTTGGAGTATATAATTGCATATATTATCCCCTTTTTAGGTTTTAACCTTTTACAAATAACGGACGTGCTTATATTAGGAATACTCTTTTTTATAATAGCATCAATATATATTAATTCAGATTTAGTTTATATGAATCCTCTCTTAAACTTATTCAGATATAAGTTATATAAGGTAACAACTGATAACAAGGAGTATATGATTATCTCAAAAGAATATATGGAAAAAATAAAAAATAAAAAAATTTTCATTTTTTCTAATGGGGTAGGAAGGACTTGTTAAGATGTTACAAGATAAAGTTAGTTATTGTAAAAATCTTATAAATTTTTTAGCTGAAAATGAGCTTTCAGTATGCATATTATTTATAACTAGAAATAAAGAAAACGATTCGTATAACGTTTTTAAGGGAAATCTATCTGATGAAGTAGGACAAACTCTCAAGGAGCTATGTTTTAAGTTATCTAATAAATCTTATAAAAAACCTGAGAAAAAAGTTTTTGAGAAATATGATCCTTCTAAAAAAGGCAATAAACACACGGAGTTTTTAGATGGAGTTGATTTAAAAGATATAAAACCTATACTAGACCTTTTTGAATCTGAAATAATTGATTTAAAAAGAATAGATAAAAGTTTTTTAGAGAATTTATGGTTTTATGTAATCAGATTAGAATCCCAAAATAATAAGGTACTATTTTTTAAGAAATATTCAAAAGGTATGGTTTTAACAAAAAGTTTTCCATTAGCCATGAGTTTTAAAGGTGGAGATTTTGATAAACTTAAACATGATATTTTTATGATTGCTAATAAAATCGATTGTATTTATTTTGGAGATAAATTAATAATAAGATGTAAAGGAAATTTTGAGAAAATATTTAATTTTTTTAAAAGAATAAAAAGTAATGCATTGTCAGCTATGAAAATTATTGAAGATTTACCTTTTAAAATTGATAATATTAACCAATTTAAAGAAACCTGTTTGAATCGTGAAATGATGATTCGTAAATTAAATAATATTTATTCAAGGGATACTATAGGGAAAATAAAACCAGACGGGATAGAGTCATTAATTAAAAAGGGAATTATAAAAAATATAAGTTTTAGCAGAGATCAAGATGGAAAATTTATATTAAGTTCTCCTGATCCTTGGAAGATATTAAACATTTTAGATGACGACTATGTAAAATCTTTGCTTACCGATATTCCTTATGAAGCATCTGAAAAAAAAGAGATTAAACAGAATTAATCTTACTTAATGTTTTTCCTTTCCCAAAAGCCATATCCACCAACTCCAAAATCTTTTTCATTTGTTTTTTTATCTTTAGCTTGATAAAATAGCCATTCAAAAAATTCTGCAGGATTTTCTTTTTTTGCTATAACTTCTGCGTTTTTTACTCCAAATTTTTGAGCATAGTAATCTTTTTCATCTTCATCTAATTCTATAAAGAACCACCCTATTAATTTGTTCTTTATCTTATCAAAATATTGTAAATATCCAAAATATTCTTCCTGATCCTCAGAAAGTTTTCCCATACAACATTTCTTATATTTTTCACCTGAATTACATGGACATTCTCTGTTTAGGCTAACTTTTATTTTATTCATCTTCATCAAAATCTTCGTATTGCTCCGGAGCTTTGCCAATTTGTTCTAAAATAACAGGATATTTAATCCCTTCTCTAGCTTGTGAAAAATCTTCAATTTTAATAGAGAACATATGATCATCTCCAAAATCAAACACAAAAAGAAATTTTTGTTTCTTTTTAAGGTTAAGTTCTTTTAATTTTGTATTTGTAGAGTTTGGTTTTCCTTCACCAAAAAAGTCCATTTCTCCTTCAGGGCTACAATGATATTCCATTTTTCTATTTTGAGAATAAGGCTTGTTATCCATATAGAAGGCATACATATGTGGATCATCCCATTTAAATGATTTGTAAATTATTGCTTCATGCAGATCATCAAGAGTTTGTTCTTCTAAAAGTTTAAGTTTTCTTGTTATTTTATCATCACTCCCTAAATATTCAACATTAAAAATAATTGTTTTTTTATTCATCTATATTTTCTCCTTCATGCCAGTCATATTCTACCTTAAAGAGATTAAATCCCATTTTTTAATAGCCACTTCCAAACAGGAATAACTTTTATTATCTTGTCTTCTATTTTAAATTCATCCTCTTGATTATAAGTTAGAATTAAGCCATGTTTAAGTTTAAATTCTTTTAAAGCTTCCAATAATCCATTTATCTCTCTGTCTTTTGTTTCTTCATTGAAATCAAAACAAATCTGAATAGCTTGGGTAATTTTTTCTTTTTCTTTGATTACAAAGTCGCATTCTTTTTTCTCTTGGAAGTAAAATATATCCTTATATTTTCTCCTCAATGCCAAAAATGCTAAATTTTCAAGCATTTTTCCGTTATCTTTTGAAAATGATGCAGAGTTAATATTTGAAAATCCATTATCTATTGAGTAAGCTTTCTTTGGATTTACCTGTTGTTGCTTAAAGGAATAGCTAAAACGAGGCACGCTAAAGATTAAATAAGCATCTTCAAAAAAAGAAACATAATCAATAACACTCTGAACTGATTTAATATCAAACATTTTTTTTATTGAGTTATAAGAAAACTCTTTTCCAACATTGCTAATCAAAAAAACCGCTATTTTGTTTAATATATTAGTATTTTTTATATTAAACCTAACTGCAATGTCTTTCATAACAATGTCTGATAACAATCTATTCAAAATTGTTGGATTTTCTTTTTTGAGAAACTCAGGAAATCCTCCCTTATAGAGATACTCTTTAAATGAATTTAAGGAGTCATTACTTTTTTTCATGCTAAGATACTCTTTAAAGGAAAATGGAAACATTTCTATTTGAATATATCTTCCAGTCAATTTTGTGCCCATCTCTCGACTTAATAACGAAGCATTTGAGCCAGTTATGACTACTTTCTCTTTCTTGTCAATAATATATCTTACAAATTTCTCCCATTTAGGTATGTTCTGTATTTCATCAAAAAAATAAATCCCGCCTTCACCATAAAGTTCTTTCATAATAACTTCAATTTTATTAAAGTCTGTTAGATCAAATCCTTCTAAACGAGGGTCTTCAAGATTAAGGTAATATGCTTTTTTCTGCTTTTTTATCAACTGATTCAAAAAAGTGCTTTTGCCACACCTTCTTACTCCAGTGATTATTAAAGCAAAAGAGTCTAAAATAGTTACTTCATTTTCTTCTTCTCTTGGAGTTCCAGTTTCTAATTTATTTAGAGCTTCCCTTTGTAAGAGTATAACCTCTTTGAGTGTTTCTTTAGTTATCATATAAATCAGGGGATATTCTGATATTTAAATCTTTCTATTCACAATAGAAGCTAGTTTCTATTAGAAATATAAACTGCCCCGCCAGGGCATCACACATTTACCGTGTTTATGCCCCTGCCGGGGGTGGAAATTCCCCTGATTTTATTCAAATCCCATGTTGGGCATGGATTTGTGTTCAATGCCCCAAGAGAGGGTTGTGCATTGAACTATTCTTCAAGCTTTTCTTGTTTTTCCTCTTTTTGTGTTTGTTAATGAATGTAAGTTATTGAAGTTTAATTAATTTTCTGTTTTGCAAATTAAATAAATACTTAAAGTTGTAATCTCTACTTTTCTAATGGATAAGAAAAAAGAGCGTGTTGTAATATTTGTTGATGGGAGAAATTTTTATCACAGTACGAAAAAGTTTAAGGAAGAGGGTTTTAAGATAAAGCTTCAAGACATTGTTTACGAATTGGTAGGAAACAGAGAACTCATTACTGTTTATTATTATAACGCTTTGTTGGATGAAAAGCAAAACCAAGAAACATATAAAATGCACAATGAGTTTCTCGATATTCTAGGAAAGATTCCAAAGTTCAAGGTTATACTGTGTGATGTTAGAAAAATGGAAAATGAAGATGGAAGTTTTTCATACGAGGTAAAAGGCGATGATATTTATTTAGCTCACGACCTTCTAATTGGAGCATTTGACAACCTATATGACACTGCAATTATCATTAGTGGCGATGCAGATTTTATTCCAGTAATTAACACAGTAAGAAATAGATTTAAGAAAAAAGTTGGGAATGGATTCTTTAGAAGAACATCATCATATAAGCTAAGGCAATCTTGTGATTTTTCTGTAAATCTTGGTAAAATGATCAGAAAGCTAAACGAAAGGCAGAAATAGGAAGCGTCAGTGCCATCCGAGGACGGCACCTCGCAAGTATTAATATGATATATCCCTGCTATTATTTAAACATTTCGATACTTGGATTTTTGAAATTTAGCAAAATTCTATCCAAAATTATCGATTAAGAATATGATGGCTCTGCATTGCCTAAGACCATACAGAGCATATATCAATGATGACAATAATAGGAAGTTTATAAAACTTTCGTGAGAGGGTTGTGCATTGAACTATTCTTCAAGCTTTTTTCTTGTTTTTCCTCTTTTTGTATTCGTTAATGAATGTAAGTCGTCGGAGTTTATTTAGTTTTCTGTTTTGTTTATGTTGTGTAGTTTATGTTGCTTACATATCATGCTTATTAAAAAAGCAATCATTACATAATCCTTCATGCCAATATAGGTTATGCTTTCCTATTGGTTTGTTACAATTTTTACAATTAAGGTTTTTAATTTCATTAGGTTTTTCTTCAAAATATTCCATTTTCTCTTGAAAATTGGGGTCATTAGTATTCAGTGTTTTTGCATATGCTCCTTCGTTCCATAAATTTTCTCCCATCTTTTCAGCAAAAGCCCTTTTAGTCAGCATTTGTTCAATTTTATCTTTGACCTTTTCTTGCATTTCTTCATCAAGTAAGGGTGTAATAATATCTAACCCAACTCTTATTCCATCAACAAACATATTATAACCGATGTTTTCTTTAGTATCTTTTTTAATAAACTCTTCACTTTCTCTTAAAACAGAATCATAATAAGCATCTCCTAATTCTTCTGCCAATCCTTCATTTTCTTTCCAAATTTCTTTAACCTTTGGGTCAAAATTATTAACTATCTTTCCATAATTTGCATTAATCATATCCCCCCATAAAAGATATATCTCTTGGTCTAAACTTCTCAATACAGTATTCAATTGTCTTTCTTCTTTTATCATTGACTGTTTTTCTTAAATTCAGTATTTTTTTGTATGTTTTTTCATAATCTACTTTAGAAAGATCACTTTTCAAGTAATGTAATGTATTTGCAGCTGCAAATCTCAGACTCCCATTTTGATCTGTTAAAAATTTCAGACATTTGTTTATTATATCCTTTAATTCGTCATAACTTACAGTTTCCTTATTCTTAACCTTTTTAGCACCAGACATTTTGAATATCTCTTCAAGTTGGTCTGATAAGGAAAAGCCACTTGTTCTGCTTATTACCTGTAAAGCGATTATCTTTTCTTTATCTGTTCCTTTTTCAAGGATTTCGGCTCCTTTTCTAATGATTTTTATGTTCTCTTTAGGCTCTCTCTTTTCATTTAACCAGAAATTTTCAAGTACCCTGGTCTTTTCTTTATTATTTTTAGAATTAATTAGCTTATAAAAAATATCTTTATCTTCTGATTCTGCGATATTATCTTTTGAGTTATCATTTACCATTTTAATTGAAAAGATGTTGATAATTTAACTAACTTTCTATTTGCCAATATGGAGTTGTAACAACATTTAAAAAGTTTCATTTGTTTGCATTTGTATTCATTTGAAAAAAGATGGCACAAAAAAATGTAACTTTGAGTTTAGATGAAAAGACCTATGAAGACTATAAAGACTTTTGCAAAAAAAATGCAATAGCTTTATCAAGGAGTATAGAAGTATTTATGGAAGCGAAAATGAAAAAGGAGGAGAAAAGATGACACAAGAATTATTTTCTGTAAATGAAGCCTCTCAATGGGCATCAAAGTTTTTAGGTAGAATTGTAACACCATCAAATATAACTTATTTAGTTCAATACGCTAAAATAAAGAGATATAATAATGGAAACGGAAATTTACAAGTTGATAAAGGCGAATTAAAAGATTATTATGACAAAAATGTATTAAGGAAACAAGAAGCCTGGAAGAGAAAGTTGGGAAACGACCTTAATTGGAGTTTATCTTTTGCTCATCTAAGAGAGTCAGACACTACAAAACATGTTCATAGATTGCACCCTTACAAAGGAAAATTTATTCCCCAACTTGTAGATTATTTCTTAAACTCGCATATTAACACTTTCAAAAAACAGATTTTCTTTAAGGAAGGGGATATAATTCTTGACCCTTTTATGGGAAGCGGAACAACATTAGTCCAATCATCAGAATTAGGGCTACATTCTATTGGAGTAGATGTTTCTGACTTTAATTGTTTGATATCGAAAGTTAAAATAGGGAAATATGACTTAATCAAATTGGATAGAATTGCCAGAGATATATGTTTTAAAACAAGAGAGTTTAGCCAAAAAGCATTTGATGATTCTTTTGATAACCAACTAAAAGAAAAACTAAATGAATTCAATAAGAGATACTTTCCAAATCCAGAATTTAAAAGAAATGTTTGGAAAGGAGTTATAAAAAATGAAAGACAATACGGAGAAGAAAAGCTTAAACAATTCTTAGATAAGAATAAAGAATTTTTTGAGAAAAATGGCACAAGAGATGCTTCTGAACTATTAAATGAAAAAACCATGAGCAGCTTTTTGTACAAGTGGTTTCCTAAAAGAGTGCGACAAGAACTTTTCTGTTATATTAAGCTTTTAGAAAAAGTTGAAGATGAAAAATTGAAAAATGCTTTAATGATTATTTTAAGCAGAACCGCTCGTTCGTGTAGGGCAACAAAACACTCGGATTTGGCAACATTGACAGAACCACAAATAGAGCCATATTATTGTCCAAAACATAAAAAAATATGTACCCCAATAAACTCCCTAGTTAAACATTTGATAAGATACACTTATGACACTATAAAGAGATTAAAAGAATTCTCCACACTTAAAAAAAATGTCGATGCCGAAGTGATACATGGAGATTCGAGAGATGTTAATATATTTGAAGAAATTAAAAAACAAAATCCTGAATTTAGTAAAATTCTCTTAAACAAAAAGATAGCTGGAGTTTTTACTTCCCCGCCATATGTTGGCCAAATAGATTATCATGAACAACATGCTTATTCCTATGAGTTATTTAATATCTCAAGAAAGGATGATAAAGAAATAGGGCCATTATACAAAGGACAGGGAAAACAAGCAAAAGATGAATATGTTGAAGGAATTAGCCAAGTTTTAAGAAATATCAGCAGATTTGTAAAAGATGAGGGACATTTTTTCATTGTTGCAAATGATAAATATAATCTTTACCCTTTAATTGCTGAAAAGAGTGGTTTAAAGATTATTGATAAATTTAAGAGACCTGTTTTAAATAGAACTGAAAAAGATAGACAACCTTATGCCGAGATTATTTTTCATATGAAAAGAGATGATTAAACTTCCATCTTCTCTTTTGCAACTTCTTTAATTTTAGCTTGTATCTTTTCCTTAAATTCTTTTCCAACTTCGTCAAAAATATCTAATACTTCTTTATATGTACCTTTGCCTCCTAAGAGTTCCCAGAATTTCTCTGCAGCATATAATTCTTTTTCTTTATCAAGATAACCTTGCATGGTAAATCTGCTGTAAGGTTCTGGATGATACGGATTATAAGGAATTGCCAATATTGTGTTCACTTTCTTTTTTCTTAATGCTATCCATTCAAGTAGTTTTTGTTTAGATTTTACAAAAACATCAATATTTGGTTTCGCAGTTTTTATCTCAATATAATATTCTTCATTTCCTCTTTTCAAAAATAAATCTGCTCTTACTGTTATTTTTCTCCCGCCTTCAGAATTTGACTTTAAGATTTCTTTGATCTCTTCTTCTTTATTTGCTTTTCTAGTCTTACTTTTTATTTCTTGTAATATCTGGGATATTATAGAGTTCTGTTCATTTGTGATTTCTCCTTTTACATCATAACCTGTTTCTACTTCATCAAAATGAGGTTGGGCAATAATTTTCGCAACTTTTTCATAAACTGACTGACCGAGAATGGTAGCCAAAGAATGTATAAAAGAATAAGAAGCAACTTTTTCAGAGTCTTGCATTAGTTTAACCAAGAAAGGCATAGATGTTGTTTCTCTTACATAATTTGTTAGTTTTTCATTTATCTTTAATCTCAACAAATCCTTTATCTCTTTTACTTGCTGCTGATTTAAAACCATATAATTGCTATGAATATGCCATTTAAAACCTTTATTGTTATTTTAAAAAATTAAAAGGAAAATTCTAAATAGCAGGCATTTATTGATTTTTTATGAATTATCCGAGTATCAAAAAATATTTAGGTGAAAACTGGTTAAAAAAGCAATTTGAAGAAATTGATAAAAAAGACTGGGTGAAAGAAGGCATTCCTAAAGATAAAGTTAGTAACGACATAGCATTCTCAGTCTTAGAAAAAATTGATGAAGTAATTGTTAAATTTGAAAATATCAAGAATTTTTCTAAATGGATAGAAGAAGCAAAAACAAGCAAAAATTTCGAGGATTGTTTATTTGAATTGATGGCATTGGAAAACTTATTATTAAAATCAGATTTAGTTGAATTAAAGCCAGATAATTCTGTTAGTGGGTTTGTTCTAGAAGCGTTGGTTAAGAAAGGTGAGGTTAATTTCTTTTTAGAGATGACTAAGTTGAAATCTATGGAAGGATCTACCCAAAACAAAGTTGAGAAACTATTTGGAAAAGCTAGAAATAAATTTAGAGGATTGCAAGGAGTTCATTTTATCGGAGTGTTTAATTTTTTTGAATTTGAGGATGATATTATGAAACCCTTACCTAAATTTAATTTACTAAAAAGAATGATAAATTCCCGTTTTGAAAGAGGTTCAAATTCATCTATCCTCGCATTTGTATTAGTAAATATTTATGTAGCTTATAATCCAAAGTTAAATAAAACCTTTGTCCAAAAAAGGTTTGATATAGTAAACAAACCTGAAAATAGAGGAGGTTTACCATTAAGTTTCTTTGAAAGCATCTTTGATGTTAATGAGTTTATTGAGGAATAAAAATGTTAGATGTTTATGATATAATTGATGAGGCAGTTGATTTTATGATAGATCATTGGAAGCCGATTTTAGTATTTGCATTTTTAGTTCTAACAGGGATTGCAGCAATATTATATCAAACTATTAATGAATTAGAAGAAACAGAGCAACAAGTAAAAGATGAATCAACTAGGGGAATTGTTGAAACTTTCGCTGATGCAGGAGAGCAAACTTCCGAGTCAATTAGTGATCCTGGTGCAAAAGCAACTTATAAATTTCTATGGATTTTATTAGGAGTTTTGTTAGTCTTGATAATAGTAATTATGATTGGTAAAGCATTTGAACCAATAATAACTACTCTAAATCCGGTAAATATAGCTAAAAGTTTTAGATAATTTCTTATTGACAGCAACCCCGCGTTGGGGATTTGAACACTCTCAAATTCACTGCCCCGCACGGGCTTAGCCCATTTTAGTACATCTATTTAGGGAGAGAATTAGTAATTAAATTCAATAACTTCAGAAAGATATTTATTTCTAATTGCTTCTTTAATATCATTTTCATCTGTGCATCTTATCTTTCCACGATTAGAACCAAATCCTCCACCACTACCCAAAATACTAATATTTCCTTGTTTGCCTTCAGAAACTACTTCACATTTACCATTAGTTTTAACTATTCTCCCCTTGATGTTTCTTTCGCATGTAAATTCACCAGTTTTATGATTTTTAATTTCACATTTCATTATAATATTAATAATATCAAACTATTTATGTTTTTCTATTTATAAGAAACAGAAATATATTTTTTAGTTTTTTCCTTTTTTCCCAAGAATCATGTTAATAGATCTCTCTATAGTTTCATCTAATAAATCTGGAAACAATTCTTTAATATTTTTCTCAATTTTATTAAAATCCTAAAAATATCTCCAGCTATTTAATCCTGTCTGTTCTTTACGAAGCATATTTCTTTCTACATCTTTTAAATTAATTACAAAAAAATATGGGATATAAGGATGTACAACAATTAATTTTGTTTCTTTCCAATATTTTAAATATTCGTTTAAAAAATCAAATTGGTATTCAGATCTCCCAGAAACTTGTTTATTTATGAATTTTCTATATTTAGCTTCTATAAAAAATGTTTCTCCCGTTTTTGTATTAAATGCTACAAAGTCAGGCATGGACTTGATTTTTCTTGTCACAGAATTTATTCTTTCCCTAACAGTTTTCTTTAAATCTTCTACATGATTTTCTACCCCAAATTTAATACATTCCCAATCAGGCATAGAATTAATCATGTACTCAACTATATTTTCTGCGGAATTTCCTATGACTTTATTTTCATTAAAAGAGTTATTTATTTCACGCATTTTGCTATCTCCATAAATACACAGATGTGCTATAAAAAACTATCTGTGTTTTTACACAGATGGGAAGAAGGAATATTCTTGATGTGATAGAAGACATTAAAAAAGTTCTTTCTAAAAATAAAGAACTATCTGTTAAAGCTATTTCTGAAGAAATCAAATCTCAATGGGAAACTACAATTAAGGCATTAGAATTTATGAAAAAACAAGGGCTAGTTAATGAACGAGAAGGAAAAAAGACACATAAGGTTGAGAGATTGTTTAGCTTGAAGTAGACTTTAAGATTTTCTATTTAGGACGAGCCTTTGAAAGAACCCTTAGGGCTTTAGCCCTTTGACTGAATTTCAAATTTAAAAAGGCGAGTCAATTGTTTGTAATCTTTGTCGCACAAGTGACAGCCAAAGATTTCTTTTTTCTTTGGTAAGTGTAATATTTATCAGCGAGTTATGTAGGTAAGTATTTATTTCTTTATTGAATATAAAACAGTGAGCTTGGCGTAGCTCACTGCACGAATTCAGTTAGCTATAGCTAGGCTTCTAATTAAACTTAACGGGAGGTGAATAAAATGGAGATGAAACTGGTGAAGTCTAGAAATGCTATAGGTGAAAGTAACTTTCATATACAACTGACTCCTGCATTTAGGCAAGATATATTTCGGGATAAAGAAATTGCTGAATTGACTTTTGCTTATATTTTGGAAAAATTGCAGAAACTGAAAGTGGCTATTCTTGGTTATGGTTTTGGACCTGACCATTTACATTTATTTGTTTCAAATGTAAGATTTGTAAGTGAGATAGAGCTGGTAAGACAAATAAAAGGTTATAGTTCTTTTATGATGCGAAAGAATTTTAGCTATCTTTTCAAGACAAAGTTATGGGGAAACAAATTTTGGAGTGGTGGACATTTTTACAGAAGTGTTGGTGCTGTTAATGCTGAAACAATGAAGCATTATGTTGAAGATAGTCAAGAAAAGCATTGGGAAATAATTTCTATAGAAGATGTCAAACCAATTTTACAGAAGAGAATAGGTGATTTTTAATTTGTTGTTAAAACCCGTTGGGCTTTAGCCCAACGTAGTTTAG
>JAGVWU010000051.1 GCA_018304145.1 Candidatus Pacearchaeota archaeon
TAAAATAACAAGTGTTCTAAAAAAGAACAAGGCAAAGGTTAAAGTCATTAATCTTTACTCGAAAAGCCTTTTGTTGCACTAATCGTGCAACACAGCTTATTAGGTTTATATAGATGTTTGATTTTAATAACTCATGAAAATCAAAGATTATTTTGGAATTGCGAAGGGTATCGGTTCATTCACAGTTGAAGATGAATTAAAAAGCTGTTTTCTTGAAGAAATGGAAAAAGAAGAAAATAAACCCTCTCTTAATAAATCAAAATTAAAAAATCTGAAGTCTAAGCATTTTGGTTTTTACTCTCTTTTATCTTTTTAGGATTATATTTAGTAAAAAGATAATTAATAGGGTCAAAAGCTATTCTACAATCTCCATTTGCATAAATTTCTCTTGCACTAATTCTATGCCCAGTATATCTAAACTCCAAGTCTAACAACTCTTGTTTTGTTATACTTCCAGTTTCAATTCCACAATCATGAAATCTTACTCTCATTTTAGTTCACAACCTTTCCATCTTTTAATTTAATTATTCTTTTTGCTTTTTTAGCCAGATTTGGATCATGGGTAATCATGATTATGGTTTTTCCTTGTTTATTTAATTCCAGAAACATATTCATAATTTCTTCCCCTGTTTTTGAATCAAGATTTCCAGTTGGTTCATCAGCTAAAATTACTTCAGGGTCATTTGCAAGAGCTCTTGCAATTGCAACTCTCTGCCTTTCTCCTCCTGACAATTCATTTGGAAGATGGTAAATTCTATGGGAGAGCTTAACATTTTCAAGCAATTTCTTCGCCCTTTCAATTCTTTTCCATTTAGGAACCCCCTGGAAAATCATTGGCAATGCAACATTTTCAAGAGCATTAAGAGTAGGAATTAAGTTAAAGGTTTGAAAAATAAATCCGATTCTTTTACCTCTTATTTGAGCAAGCCGAGATTCAGCTAAATGCTCAATGTCAATTCCATCAAGAAAAATATCCCCTTCAGAAGCCAAATCCAAAGCACCCACCATATTCATCATTGTTGATTTTCCGCTTCCAGAAGGTCCAACAATTGCAACAAATTCTCCTTTGTTAATTCCAAGATTCACATCACAGACAGCCTGAATAATAGAATCTCCCATTTTGTATTTCTTACAAATATTATCAAGTCTGATAACTTCCAATTCATGGTTTTTTTGTATTTTTAAGGGGGGCATTTTAATTTTTTCTATATCTTCTTATTAATCTAGGATGATAAACTAAAACAGGTTCTCCTTCAAATATTCCTACAAGTAAATGTGTTTTATCAATAAAGCCATTAAATATTTTATCTGACTCTTCGTGATTTATATGTGGGCTTGTTCTATGATATGGAGAAGTTGTTCCACCAGTTCCCCAAGTCCATCCATATTTTCTTACATTAGCTACTAACTGCCTATAACATTCTTGAACAACTTTTGGATTAAGTCCAAAATCATTAAAAAAATCTCCTCCAACACATTTGACAGGACTTACTCCAAGTTTTAATGAATCTTCAACTGAAATTAAGCCTACTTCAATAAGTCTATTAGAATTTAATTTGGGTTTTCCAACTATAGGAATTCTTCCAGCATAATTTTCTTCAGATGCTGGTCTTAATGCATAAATATATTTTGGATTATTAGGGTATAGACTTTCTCCAACTAAATTAATATCTAATTCATCTTCTAATTTACTAAGAGCATTTAAAGTTGAATTTGGATTATAATTAAGCAATTCAGCTAAATCCTTTACTGAAACAAGTTCTCCTAGCTTTAAATTAAGCCTAGGAACTCTTTCTCTTAGCCCATTTAAAACATAAGCTCTGTCATTCAAACCTTCTATCCTTCTCCAATGAACAGAATTTTTCTTAATTATTGAAAGAAAACTACTAGCATTTCTATAAGAGAGTTTTCCAATTGTTTTATTGACTAATCCTGCAATTTTATCTGCTCTTGCGACTAATTCTAATTCTTTTCTATAATCAATCTTTGGTTGCTTTGCCATTTAATCTTATCAGAACTCTTTTATTTTTTTGATAAAACTTTTTTATAAAAAGCTTTGTTTTATTAAATTTAATTGCTTTTTAAAATCTTCCATTTAAATTAAATTTATATAATGTTATAACTATCATATTTTATGAAAAACAAATTTAAAAAGAAGAATAGAGGTTTTTGGAATGAAATTTTAAATCATAAAAAAACTTTAACAGATAAAGAGGCAGAAGATTTAAAGAAGATTACTAAAAGAATAAGAAAAGAAAAAGATTTTAGAGATTAATTCATCATACCCTAAGGTTTATTCATATAGTAATTTTTTATAAAGAATGCCTACATGACTAAACTTTTCATCAATCTCTCAATCTCCACCCATTCCTTCACACCATTAAGCTCTCTCCTTAATTTAACACTTCCTTCAAGCCCTTTTGTAAATTCCTGTGCCTTGGATTTAGCATCTTTTATCGAAAAAATATTAAATTTTTTTGCTAATTCAATATATTCAAAATAATCTTTTATTTTATCCTCCTTTGTTTGTTTGATTATTTCTCCTGCTTTTAGATAATGATTTATTTGTTTGAAAATAAATGGATTACCTATAGCACCTCTTCCAATCATAATATAATCACAACTAGTTTCTTTGAACATTCTTTCAGCATCTTTTTCATTAAAAACATCTCCATTTCCAATAACAGGGATTTTAACAGCTTTTTTAACATCTGCAATTACTTTCCAGTCTGCTTTGCCACTATATTCTTGTTCAACAGTTCTTGCATGAATAGTTATTGCACTTGCTCCATTTTCCTCACATATTTTAGCTATTTCAACTGCATTAATCCTATTCTTAAAACCAGAACGAATCTTTGCAGTCAGGGGGATTTTAATAGAAGAAGAAACTGCTTTTATTATTTCAGCAATTTTATTTTTTCTTTTTAACAAAGCTCCTCCACTTCCCTGTTCTATAATCTTTTTACTCGGACAGCCGAAATTAATATCAATTATATCAAATCCTTTATTTTCAAGAATTTTTGCAGCTTTTAATAAGTTTTTTGTATTTTGTGAAAATATCTGGCATGAAACAGGTTTTTCAGATTTGTCAAATAAAGCTAATTTTAAGACTGCATTATTTTCACGAGAAATTGCATTTGCAGAAAGCAATTCAGTTGAAACCAAACTAGCCCCATATTTTTTGCACATGATTCTGAATGCAATATTAGTTATATCTGCCATTGGAGCAAGAATAATCTTGCTGGAAAGTTCTGGAAAGGATTTTGTCATAAAAAATAATGAAAAATAAAGGTTATATAATCTTTGTTTTATTATTTCTTAGCTGCATAAACCATATTAGAGACAGATACACTAGCTACCCTTGACTTTAATTCTTCAGGAATTTTAGGAGTCTGTAAATCTTCATATTCAAGTAAATATTTTTTATCCTTGAATGGTCTATATGTCCTAATTCTTGCATTAAAAACTTTTTCATAAATATCTTTTGGAACTAAACATTCTAACATTCTAAGTGTATGAATATATCCTCCTACTTCAAATCCTTTTAATTGAAGTTCTTGTCTTAATTGTTCTAAACTCTCATCGCTTGTCTCTAGACTAATTGACACAGTTACTGGAACAGGACCAATATCACTATTTCCTAAAATTCTTTGGATAACTCCAACTAATCCTCTAAACATATTTATTATTGGAATATTTCTTTTATAAAGATTTATATTATTCAAAAGCAACATAGAATTATGAAACCAGTTAAACTCTCAAAACAAGAAATCCAAGAAAAAATCTCTTTGATTTTTTCATCAAATCCCTCTCCAAAACAAATTAAAAAAATAAAAAAACTCGCAATGTCTAAAAACATTAAACTTGGGAACTTCAGAAAAAAATTTTGCAAAAAATGTTATAATTTGTTTAATTCAAATAATTCAGAAATAAGAATTAAAAAACCTTATAAAATAATAAAATGCAGGAATTGCAATTATATTAATAGATATAAACTCAAGACTAATTAACATTGTTGTTAATATTTAATTTTTTGGGTTAGGGTATCGGTTGTCTTTTGAATAAATTGTTTTTCATCAATCTATCTCTTATTTATCACACTTCATATCCTCAATAAATTAATTAAATAGAATTATAGTCATCATCTGAATAATATTCTTTTTAATCTTTTTAGGCTAAATTTTGCAATTGTTGCACCGCATTGTCCTTGTCTATGAACTTCTGAAGCAAGATATTTTGCTCTTTCAAATGGAGATAATTTAGGGCTATTTGCAAAAGTATAAGTTTCAAAATCTGTTGCAGACAAAAATCCTCCTGGAATTGCACCAAAACCAAGTTTTCCCTCAACTAAAGGACCAAGTAATCTGTTTTGGAACATTCCTTCTTCACAGCCTTTCATTATAACAATCAATCCTGATTTTCTTCTAAATCTCTCAGCATCTTCTTCACTTTCTGCAATTTCAATTTTTAATTTTCCAAGCCTGATTATTTTACAATCTTTTATTATTTGAATATATTGTCTTGCAGAAGATGCTGTACTAGAATAATCTGTAAAAACATTAATGCCATTATTTTCAAGATTATCAAAAGAATATTTTCCATTTCTTCCTTGATTGGGTCCAAATAATGGTTCAAAAATCATTCCATGATTTTCAAATCTAGGAATAAAAACATAACCTTTTACATCTCTCATAAATGGTTTTAGAAATTAATAGTTATAAGAATTATTGTTCTCTAGAATTTTTTTATTTTTCAAATCTTAGAACTTTTTGAATTTATTAACTAATTCTAAGGTATCAACCTGCCCTAAGAACATTGCTCTGCAGCAATATCTTTCTAATCCTAATTCATCAAGAACTTTTTTTGAATCTTCTCCTTTAGAAGTTCTTTCTTTAAATTCTTGCCACAAATGCCCTATTGGCTTTCCACAACTCATGCATCTTATTGGAATAATGATTTTAGTCTCCTAATGATATCTATCAATGAATATAAGTGAAGACAACATCTAGGTTTCGCTTCATTTCTGAAACTAGAGCCAAAGACATAACCAGCTTAACTTCTGAGTTCGGAAAGGGATCAGGTGTTTCCTGGTTATTATGGTCGTCCTCATTTATACTTAAAATATGTCATTTATAAAGCTTTTTATATGCATAATATCTAGAATTTTTATCAAAACAAAAAGCATTTCATATTTTATAATGCTACTAAAATGCTTTCTGTTTGCAGGGGTACCCAAGTGGTCAAAGGGGCAGGACTCAAGATCCTGTGTGCTTAGTGCCTTCGTAGGTTCAAATCCTACCCCCTGCATAAAAAAAGTGGTAGGATTTTTCAAATACTTCAATTTGTAAAAATTGAACGTCGCCAAGAATTTTAAAAATTCTTGAGCGCTTACCCCCTGCATAAATAAAAATGGCAATTAAAGATTTAGATATTTTATTAAAATCAATGAATCCAGAGTTAGACAACAAGAGTTATGTATTTTTATCAGTTTCAGAAAAAGAATTTAGAAATCTTAAAATAAATCCTCTATTAATTTACAGGGAAAAAGAAGGATTAACAATTATCATTGATAAAAAGTCTGCAGACAAAAACCGTCTCCCTTATTCTGAAATTTGGTCATTAATAACCTTAAATGTTAATTCAGATTTGACTGCAATAGGATTTTTAGTAGCAATATACAAAAAATTAGCAGAAGCTGGAATAAGCATAAATGCAGTTTCTGCTTATTATCATGACATCTCTTTGTTCCTTATAAAAAATCTAAGGAATCATTAAAATTGCTTAAAGAGCTTTCTAATTCACCATACTAAAAACCCCTTTCTGAATCAAGAAAAGAGATGTAAAAATAACAATTACTTTGGGCATTGTAATTGAACTAGCAATAATTATGATTATTGCAGCAAGAATGTCAAGAATGCTAGCAAAACTTAACCCAGTTACAAAAATAATTCCTTTGGCCAACAAATAAAGTCCAAGAATTAAAATAAATCCTGTCATAATTTTTAAACTAAAAATCCCAAATATCCAAAAACAAATTGCAATAAAAATGTCTAATATCCCTAAAAGTTTTATAATCATAGATTTTACACAAAATCTTTGTTTTTAAATTTATTCTGTTTTATACAAATTATTATAAATCAGACTTTTATTTTTAAATTATGAAAAAATACGATGTTACAGGTTTAGGAAGTGCTCTTTTAGATTTAACTTTTGAGGTAGACGACTCTATTTTGGCAGAATTGAATCTAAAGAAAGGGAGTATGCATCTTATTGATAGAATGAAAAGCAAAGAGATTCTAGAAAAATTAAAAAACCATCCATGCAAAATTTCTCCAGGAGGAAGTTCAGCAAACACAATTTCAGGTATAAATTCTTTAGGCGGAAAAGGAGTTTTTTTAGGGAAAATAGGCAATGATATTCATGGAGATTTATATGAAAAGAAAACTCTTGAAGAAGGAACAATCCCAAAACTTTCAAGAGATAAATTTGAATTAACAGGCCATGCAATAACTTTGATAACCTCTGATTTTGAAAGAACTTTTGCAACACATCTTGGAGCTTCTTTATACTTTTCAAAGCGAGATGTATTAAAAGAAGAAATAAAAAATAGTAAGATTCTTCATTTAGAAGGCTATCAATTAGAAGATACTAATTTAAGAGAAGCAGTAATCTACGCAATAGAAATTGCAAAGCTCAACAATATGATAATATCTTTGGATCTTTCAGAATCTAATCTGATTAAGAGAAATCTTGATTTTTTTAAAAAGTTTGTTAAAGATTATGTTGATATTGTTTTTGTAAATGAAACAGAGGCAGAAGCTTTTACAGGAAAAAAAGAAGAAGAGGCTTTAAATGAAATTTCACATTTTTGTAAAATTGCAATCGTAAAATTAGGAGAAAGGGGAAGTTTGATAAAATCAAGTAATAGGATTTACCAGATTCCAAGTTTTAAAACCAATGTCATAAACACCAATGGAGCAGGAGATATGTATGCTTCTGGAATACTCTATGGCCTAGCAAACAATCTGGATTTGAAAGCTTCTGGAACAATAGCCAGTTTTGCTGCATCTTTAGTTGTTGCATCCTCGGGAGCAAGATTAGATAATTTATCAATAAACAAATTAAGCTGTGTTGCACGATTAGTGCAACAAAAGGCTTTTCGAGTAAAGATTAATGACTTTAACCTTTGCCTTGTTCTTTTTTAGAACACTTGTTATTTTA
>JAGVWU010000006.1 GCA_018304145.1 Candidatus Pacearchaeota archaeon
TTTTACAACCTGATTAACACTCCACCTTATCTTTTTATTATTTAACTTTACCATTAATTCCCTAGAATTCTCTAGGCGAACTAATTTTCGGATACTACATGTAAAAAAGATAACCAATAATTTTAAAAACCCTGTTTCAATAGTAATAATATAATGAAAGCTAAAATTTGGGGGTTTCCCCATCACGCGAATTAAGAACAATAATTCTAGCTTGGCTTTTAATTCTGGAACATTAATTAACAACAAGTTTTTTAACCCTTCAAATTTAAATAAACAGCAGAATTTATCAAATAAATTCTGTGGCTTAGAAATTCTTTTTAAAAGAAGAATTTCTAAATTAAAGTATGGCGGATGTAGCTCAGTGGTAGAGTACCCGACTGTGGCTCGGGTTACCTGGGTTCGATTCCCAGCTTCCGCTTTTAAAATGAAGTCGAATGGAAAAAATAATTCTCGGAGGGTTGTGGTAAGATGACAGACAAAAGTCTTGATTGTATTCATAATTCCAAAAAATTCAGGGTTAAAATGTAAAGCAGAAGAAATTGTTAAAGAATACAAATATGAAAAATTAGTTGAAGTAAGAGGAGAAGATGTGCCCTTAGTTGTAAAGAGATTGATTGATAGAAATAAAAATGTAATCGGAATCACTGGGGAAGACTTATTTAAAGAATTTCTTTTGAACAATAAGAATTCTAATATTAAAATAATTGAAAGAATAAAATGGGATGATAATAATTATTTATTTAAAAAACCAGTTTTGTGTCTTCTTGGCCAAAAAAATAAAGAATTAGTTGATTTACCTAAAGAAATAAAAATCTGCATAAACTCAAAATACAAAGAACTTGCAAAAAAATTATGTACAAATCTGCTTGAAAATAAAGGTTATATAATTGAAAAAATTTATGCTTCTGGTACTACTGAAGAATTTTTTATTAACAGCATAGTTGATTTAGTTATTGATGTTGTTTGTACTGGAAAGTCGGCAGAAAAGTATGATTTAAAAATATACGATAAATTATTTGAATCAGATATTGTTGTTGTTGGCAATGAGAATAAGTTTGAATTAGAAGATTTATATAAGATAATATGCCAAAAAATAAAATCTGAAGAAAAAAATTCATATACTCTAGAATTAGCTAATGATATAAATTTATTAAAACGTAAAATAATAGAAGAAACAGGAGAGGTTGTAACTGCTGACTCGAAGGAAAATTTGATATGGGAATTTTCTGATTTATTTTATTTTCTCTTAGTGTTTATGGCAATAAATAACATAACTCCAAATGAGATAAATGAAGAAAATGAGAGAAGAAATAAAGAAACCTTAATAAATCAAGATAATTTAAATAAATTGAAAGAGAATAAATAATATGAATATTGAAACAGTCAAGGGGTTCAAGGATTTTACAGGAGAGGAAGCTGAAAAGCGAGAAGAAATTCGTAGAATTATTATTGAAAATTTTGAATTATATGGATTTCAGCCAGCAGAAGCTCCTATAATCGAATATAAAGAATTTGTAGAGGGTGATAATTCAAATGACAAGGCAGTGTCAAGTATTTTTAAATTACAAGATAGAGGAAAAAGAGATCTTGCCCTAAGATACGAATTCACTTTTCAGCTAAAAAGGTTGATGAGAGACAAGAAACTCCCATATAAGCGATATCAAGCAGGGCCTGTTTTTAGAGATGAGCCCATCTCTGGAAACAGATTAAGGCAGTTTACTCAATTAGATCCCGATATAATTGGCTCAACAATAAAAGATGAAGCCGAAATATTAGCAGTTGTTAAACGAATTTTAGAGGAATTAAATATCAAGTTTACTATTTTTATTAATAACAGGAAACTTCTTAATGAAATTTTAGAGAAAAATAATATTGAAAATAATAATTGGGAAAATGTAATAAGAGAAATTGATAAATTAGATAAATTGGATGAAAACGAAGTTAAGGAAAATCTGAAGAAATTTAATGCAGAAAATCTATTATCAGTTTTTAAAAAATCTGAATCTTATTTTGAAAAATATGAAAATTATTCGGAGGTTAAAGAATTGAAAAAATACTGCAAACTTTATAATGTTAATGTAAAATTTGTTCCTTCTCTTGCAAGAGGTTTATCATATTATAATGGAAGTGTTTTTGAAATAAAATCTGAAATAAAAGAAACTATTACAGCAGGAGGAAGTTATATGTTTAATGGGGTGCAATGTACAGGAATATCTTTTGGACTTGAAAGGCTTTCAATATTAACAAAAATAAAATTGAAGAAGAATAAAATTTTGATAATTTCAATTAGTCAGGATAAAAAAGCAATAGAAATTTCTGAAAAGCTTAGAAAGGGAAAAATTCCATGCATTATATTTTATAATAAGATAAGCAAAGCCCTTGATTTTGCAAATTCCTATCAAATTCCTTTTGTAGTCTTTATTGGAGATGAAGAAGTTAAAAAAAAGAAATTCAAATTAAAAAATATGAATTCTGGAAAGGAGAAATTAATTGGAGAAAAGGAATTGATAAAAGAATTGGGAAAACCTGTTAATTAACACATAAAAAATGCTCTTTGCGTACGCTATGGACTTTAGCCCATAAAAAGCAAAGGCATTTTTTGGGTGATCAAGAACCAGACACGCCATGTGGCTTTAGCCCATGGTTCTTGACAACAGCAAAGCTTAAAAAACAGAGATTGTAAAGATTCTAATGTCAAAAACAATACCAACTTTAAAAGAATATTATGATAAGGTATCTTGTGATTTAAGACCCAATCAGGCACAAAGATTATTATCAAACATTGAGGAGCTTGTCAGAGGAGCTGTATTAGACCCTTCTGAAGAAATAAGAGCTGGATTGATTAAAACTTTAGGAGAAGTTTTTCCAGATATTCTTCTAGCAGGTTTTGCAGCAGATAGTCAACTATATTTGACTTTTGGATATGAAGGAAATAGGGGAGTATTTCTTATTTGCGATATGCCTAAGGAATATGCCGGAGGTAAAAGCAAACCTCATAGATTCAACATATAGAAATATGGAATTATTTTTTAACTTTTATAATCAGGTTCTTTTTAGAGAATCTGTCATTGTTCTCTTCTTTTTCATAAATCTCTAAAATTTTAAAACCTGTTTTTTTCAATAAATCAATTAATTCATCTTTTGAATAAAGATAATAATATCGCATATGCTCTTTTCCATCTTTTTTCCAGCTCATATAAATATCCCCTTTTAGTCCTTTGAATCTTTCATCTTTTGAATTCCAGACACTAATCAATGCTTCTGCATCTTTCTTTAAAACTCTGTAAAACTCCTTTAAAGAATTTTCTCTTTGTTTTTTTGTTTCTAGGCAATGTAAAGTTGCAATAAACAAACCATAATCAAACATTTCATCTTTGAAAATATTTTTATCCAATTTATCAGCTTCTGATTTAGAGAATTTTGCATTAACTCCTTTTTCTTTGGTTATTTTTTCAGCTGCTTTTAATTGTTCAGATGAAAAATCAACCCCATAATACTTAAGACTATTATTTTTAATCATATTTCTTCCGCATCCACAACCAAAATCAATGACAAGCCCTTTTTTCCCTTCCAAAAACTCCTTAACTTTGAAAAAAGGCTCTTTTTTGTAATTAACCCATAGTTCACTTATAGAATCCCAAATTTCTTCTTGATTTGGCTGTTCATTATTTTTCAGGTATTCTGATTTTGATATGATTTTTATAGGTGTTGTCATGTTTGTTTAAAGAATATAAATATTTATAAACCTTTAAGATAAAAAATAATTATGCCACTTTATGATATGCATTGTCCAAAATGTCTAGAAAATAAGGGAGAAGAATTATTTAGAACTTTCGCTGAATATGATGATGTAACAAGAAGACCTTCATGTGAAGAATGCGGAGATCATTTACAAAGAAAATCTGTCCAAGGATCTCATAAAAAAGGAGTTGTACAACCCTTTGTATCACAGTTTTATATTTTAGGAAGAGGACAATAATCTTCTGGTAATGTTCTATTATTAATGCAATAATTGAGAAGTTATGTTGTAAGATGAACATTTAAGATAAAATGTCTTTCCCACTCACTTTTACCAACCCATATATTATATCATTTAATTATTAATAAAACAATTATAAGTAAGGAGAGTATGATTATAGAAGCAATCGTTAAAATAAACCAGGACCACTCTAATTTTTAAGAATTAAAAATTAGGCCTTCTTTTATAAACAGAATAAGTTAAAACTCCCAAGTCCTGCCTGTGAGAATATCCATCTTTGATTATATTCAAACCTACTTTACATTGTTTCATAGTATCATTCTTTTTTGTAAAATCGTAAAAAGACAAGCCTATTTTTCCATTTTGAGTTTCTATTGGATTAAATCCTGGAAGAGAAAGCAAATTTTTTACCATTACACTTCTTTTAGATGAATTTAATAACAATATAAGAAGATTTCTTATATCAGGATGATTAATTGATCTTAAAACATCTGCTGTTAAATCAACATAGCTGTCAAAGTAAACTTCTGCTGTATAAGCATCAATACCTTTTTTATAAACAACATCTTCAACAGAAAGAACATCTTCTGAAGATTCTCTTAAAGTTTTAATAACTTCTTCTGATAGTTCAGGGTTATCAATTAATTTTTTAAATAGAAATTTTCTTACTGAAATTTTTTCAGGATGCCTTTTTATAAAATTTCCTAATATTATTTTAGGAAGATGAATTTTTTCAAAGCTTTGTATATATATTAGATTGTAGTTGTTCATTTCTCCCCTTCTTTCGTTTTGATTCTTAATTTTCATTGCAAACTAACAATTAAAAGTATTTATAAATATGATTATTGAGTAGAATATATTATATAATGAATTAATTAGATTAAATAATGCTCAAAAAATGAAACTTCCCCTTAAAAACGAAATAAGAAAACAACGAAAATTTGATAAAATTTTCGAGCTTTCTAACTTTTATACTATTAAAAATGAAAATACCAAACAAAGACGAAGTTAGAAAACCAAGCAAGACTCTTGCAGGAGTCACTCCTATTGCAGTCATGGCTAAGCCAAAAAAATGCAGACATGGTGTTTGCCTCTATTGTCCATCTTTAAATGTTCCGCAATCTTATACTCCAAAATCACCTCCTGTGCTTCGTGCTGAAAGATTAAAATATAATCCTTATGAACAAATAAATTCAAGATTAAAAGCCTTTAAGTTAATGAATCATCCGACTGATAAAATAGAGCTTATTGTTATGGGTGGAAACTTCCTGGAATATCCTTTGAATTACCAGTATAATTTTATTAAAAGATGCTATGATGCATTGAATCAAAAAAAATCCAAAAATTTAAGCGAAGCTAAAAAACTAAATGAAACAACTAAACACAGATGTGTTGCATTGTGCATTGAAACAAGGCCAGATACAATAAATGACACTAAAAATTTTTCAAAGAAAAATTTTGGTGCCCCCGAAAATAAAATTTTCGAAGGAAAAGAAATACAAAAAATATTGAATTTTGGATGCACGAGGGTTGAATTAGGAGTTCAATGCCTTGATGATAAAATTTATAAAAAAATTAACAGGGGGCATGGAGTCAAAGAAGTAATTAAAGCAACAAAAACATTAAAAAATTATGGATTTAAAGTGGGTTATCATATTATGCTGGGATTGCCCTATTCTAATCCTATCAAAGATTTAAAAATGTTCAAAGAACTTTTTAAAAACCCTAATTTCAAGCCTGATCAGTTGAAAATTTATCCATGCCAGGTTATTAAGGGAGCTGAATTGGAAAAATTATACAGAAAAGGAAAATACAAGCCTTATTCCAAAGAGCAGGTAGAGGATTTGATAATAAAAATGATGAAGATAATTCCAAATTACTGCAGAGTAATGAGAATAATGAGAGAAATTCCTCCAGATTATCTTACAGCGGGAATTTTAAGAATTGATTTAAGAAAAGACATAGATGAAAAATTAAAATTTTCAAAAACAAAAATAAAGGAAATAAGATTCAGGGAGATTGGATTTGAATTAAGAGATAACACAAACTCTTTTGGAAAAATGCTTTATCCAAAAACTAAAAAAATAAATAGTGAGTTAAAATTAAAAATAACAAAATATAAAGCGAGCCAAGGAGATGAATATTTCCTGGAAATGGTGAATAAGAATAATATCTTGTTTGGATTATGCAGACTAAGAATTTTTGATAATAAATCTTTTCTCAGGGAACTTCATGTTTATGGGCCTTCTTTGTCATTAAAACAAAAATCAAAGAATGCTTTTCAGCATAGAGGACTTGGGAAACAGCTTATGAAAAAAGCTGAAGAAATAGTTATAGAGAATAAAATTCCTGAACTAAAAGTTATTTCAGGAGTTGGAGTAAGAAAATACTATGAAAAATTAGGATATAAATTGGATAAGAATAATGTGTATATGGTTAAGAGGTTATAATAAAATTAGGTTAATTTCCGTAGTAAAAATTAGAAACATAATTATTATTTAAGTGATAATTTCACCAGTGATTTTTTTATCATAATTTTTCCCTTATTTATAACTCTTTGTATTAAAAAAAATAAAAATAAAAAATTAAATTTAAATTGCTTCTGTTGTGATTAATTTTTCAGGCCCTAAATCACATTGTGTTCCACTAATAATTGGAGCTAATTGAAGTTTGTCTCCAGCGTTCCAGGTTACCACATCATTATAGAAAGTTGTTGTATTAAGTTCTCCCCCAATTAAAACTTTTTTCCCAGTATCTGCACTATTGACAAAAACTCTTGCTGTAAAACTAGCAACATCAGGAACTCCTGTATTTCTTCTTATTTGTATTGCTCCGGTTGTATTTGCTTTTAATATAACATAATTCATACCAATACAGCTTGTTTGGCCTTTTGCTTGTTCTCCTCCTCTGCTGACTGAACTCTGGACAACCTGCCAGACAATAACAATTGCGGCAAGAACCAATAGGATAATCAGGACTGTTGTTATAATTTCACCTTGTGCTTTTTTTAAACTCATTTTATAACCTCCTTTCATCCTTCTTTTTAAACATCAAAAATCTTTTATGGATTCTTGTGGTCAAAAAATTTCCTTTAGGAAATTTTAAATCATTTATTAAAATACCGAAGGTATTTTGGTTTATAAAGATTTCCTCTGGAAATATTTATCCTTAAATTTTAACTGAACTTTTATCCTTTGTTAAACCTGTTAAGAGCTTCAAAAAAATCTTTTTCAGAAATGACCTTGTCAACTTCAGATATTCCTCTTTCTCTGACAAAGTCTACAAAAACTTCTCTTTTATATCCTCTTTTTCTCAAAGAGGCGATAGAAGGAATTCTTTCATCTTCTTCTCCTTTAAAAACTCCCTTATCTATGAGTTCATTTATTTTTCTTTTTGATAAAATCAAATCAGTAAACTTTATTCTTCCTATAAAATGAGTTTTTGGAAATTTTTTATTAAAAATATCAAATATCATTTTTTGCCTTTTTGCATTGTCCATATGGTCTTTTCCCCTTATTATATGGGTCATTTTAAGTTCAATGTCATCAATTGCCACAGATAAATTCATAAGAGGCCATACTTTATATTTGCTTTTTTTCAAAGGATGTTTATGAAGATTAATCCTTGCCAATGGAAAATCTCTCATCGCAGGGTTTGGATCATCTATATCAGATTTAAATCTCAAAACAGCTTCGCCTTCTTTGTAGCCTTTCTTATCAAGCATTTTTTTCCATCTTTTTAAATTTTCTTTTTTATCTAACAATCTGCATGGACATGGCAGATTATTATTAATAAGTTCTTTAAATTTTTCATTATCGCAAACACAGATATAAGCACTGTTTTTATCAATAAGTTTTTTACAGTATTTGTAATAAATTGGGATTCTATCAGAGGCATTAAGATATTTATATACATTTCCAAAAATCCAATCACAATCTCTTTTTATGTTTTTGTAGGCATTTTTCAAGCAAGTCTTAGGGTCTGTGTCATCGATTATTACATAAAATTTTCCACCATATTTTTCAACATAAAGAGAGTTAGGAAGATTTGAAATTATATGCCCTATATGAAGAGGACCTGAAGGTCCTGGCCTGTATCTCATTATCACCCCTGTTTTTTCATTAACTTCTTCTAATTCAGGAAGCTCATCCCCTCTTTCAGGCCTGTGACCAATCAAATTTTTCCATAAAATAAATTCTTTTTTCTGTTCAGCCAAAGAAATTGCATTAACTTCCCTCAGTATTGCATTAACCAGAGGCATGATATCTTTTATTCCATCTTTTGCCAGGCCATGATTGAACAATCCTGAAATAACACTTCCTGCAACTGCTTTGCCTTCATGTTCAATTGCATTTTTCAATGCATAAGCTTTTATTATTTTTTTGTCAATTGTCATGTTAATTATAATATAATCTGTTTTATAAATATTTAGAATAAGAGGGTAGGTAAGCTGCCAGTTATATTCTATATATCATCATATAAACATCTGATTTTCATTAACTAATAACTATTAATAATAAAATTTTATAACTGCTATTATAAAATAACTGTTCAAAATGAATAATATATAAAAACAATTCATAAATATAAAAGGAATGGTTAAAGCAAAAATTTTAAGAGATTTAATGACTCAAAGACCTATAGATTATGTTTTGCCAGCAAGGATTGGTCAAAAGATAGGAAGATCTGAAAATTGTCAGATACGAATTCTTGAAGATTCTTTAAAAATAAATTATGGCAAAAAAATATTATATTATGCAAATGCAGTATCAAAAAATGCTGGAACAATAATACAGGGTGCAGACAGAAGTGTTATGTTGCATAGGGAAATCGGGATTAGAATGCCCAAAAGAGAAATTAGAGAAAGTTCGAAAATTTATATAATACCTCCTGAAGATGTTGATAGTGTAAAACTTAGATTAGCCAGCTTGGATCAAGCAGTAGAAGACCTTCTTGAAAAAATAGATAAAAATGAAGACACCGGTGAGTCTGAAAAAGAGATTAATGGAATAAGAAGGACTTTTTTGGATTATTTGCTATATCCTGATCAAACAGAATATGTAGCTGACGGAAGCTTGGTTATATTTGGAATTAATTATAAATTTATGCTTTTGCAAGGAGATTCTGCAGATATAAATGCCAGGGCAAGTTCAGAAAAAAGACTAAGGTCACGAGACACTCAAATAATAAAGCCATCAGATACTTCTCTAAAGATTTAAAATTCCTCATTCTTAAATCCAGTTATTTTTTCTATTTTTTCCTCATTTTCTTCAAGATTTTCTGCCTGCTCAAATTCCAATTCTTCTTTCATGTCTTCTATATCCCTTTCAAGCTCTTCCAGAAATTTATCCCTGTTCTTATCAAAATATTCATAAAGATATATATAAATTTCATCGAGATGCTTTTCCTGTTCCAGCCATAATTTTTGGGTGTTGCTAAGATGCAGGAGCGGAAGAAAGCAGGAAATTTTTTCTTCTTTATCTTTCCCAATTATATTAGAATAACTTATTTTATTCATATTTTTTTCATTGTCCACAGCTTTCTTTTTAAGGAAAGTCAGAATCCTTGCATAAAAATGTTTTATCCTGTCTTTTAAGTCTATTCTTTTAAAGGTTGGAAAATCAACTTCTGAAAGTTTCTTTGCCCTTACAACTGCTATTTCTTTTTTTATTCTTCTTGATTCTGTATTGATTGCCTTGTCCAAGGCTGTCAGTAGTTCAGGCAAGGTTACTTTTCTTAATCTCGATAAAGGGGTTTTGGGAATCAGAAAAGGAAGCTCATCTTCATTTATTTCAATTTTCTCAACAACATATTTGTTTTCTTCTTTTTTTCCGAAAAGAATTTCATCAATGCTTTTTATATGCCTGTTAAGAAGAAATTCTGACTTGATTCTTAGAAGAAGGGCAGCTGCCAGTAAAATTTTGCTTGAAATATAGAAATCTGCTTCCTGCATTTCTTCTATTTTTTCAAAGTATTTTTTAGTGAGTATGATAATATCAATATCCCAGGGATTTAATTGCTTAGAATTTATCAACTCAAAAATAATTACCTGCCAGTCAGGATTTCTTCCCGAAATAACATCATAGAACTGATTAGGGCTTATTTTTTCAACAATTTTTAAATTCTCATCAGATTCCTCTAAGGAGCTTGCTATCTCCTTATTTTTAGGTAAAAACTCTTTAAAATCCATATTTTAAAATAACTTAACTTGCTTATAAATGTTTCAAAAATCATTATTTTTACTACTATTTATGACAAAGACTAATAGATAAGATTAAATAGAGTTTTTACAATAAATAATTGCACTTAAAAAATGCTTGAAAAGGGCATAAAAAAAGGCTATTTTAGTTGTGTCATTTATCAGTTACGACAAACCGAAAGATTTAAATATATAGGAATTCTATACATATTATCACCTCTTTTTCCCCAGAAGAGTCAGGACGTATAATTTTTATATGACACCGATTCTTCTAGGGTTTATATTCAACAAACAAGATTTGATTCTTCAGGGAAAATAGGATAAAAAGGAGGGGTGATAGAGGCGACTCATATTCTTATCTTCAATCCGCAAGGATTGAATGAGACAGAAAATAATGCATTATTTTCTGTATATAAGAAATCAAAGAGTTAGATAACAGCAATCAGGTCTAAAATCCTGCACTACTTTATTATAACTTCTTTGAAAATTATAATACAAAGATTGGGTCTAAAAACTTAATTTCAGTATAGTATCTAAATTATATTTTAAATACTGGGATTAAGTTGCGTCCAGCACGGTTTGATATTATAGACTCTTACTTTTTTCTATATCAAGGACAATTCTCTTATTATTTTGCACAGATACTAAAATATCTTCTCCTGATTTTAAATTAAGGCAGTCAATTACATCTTTATTAAAATACATTCCAAGTCTATCTTGAGAAAGTTTGATTATTTTTTGTTTTATTTTTAATGAAGTTCTTTTTGTTTAATTTCATCTATGATTTTCATTATGCTTTCATGTTCAAAATTATAATAGTCACAATTTTTGCATTGATAACTAATTGCAGGAGTTTTTGCATCTTCAATTTCAACTCTTTTTAATTCTGATTTACACTTTGGACAAATCATTTTAATAGTTAATTTTATATCTTTTATAATCATTCTTTATTATCTTTTCTTCTTGTAATTCAAATACCATAGAAAAGCTATAATAAAAGAAGGACATGCTATTTGAAGGCTCCAAACCAAGTAATACCATTCAAACCCATTATTAATAGAATTAATCATTATCATAGTAATATATGCCAGTCCCCCTAATGTAAAGGTTATTGTTCCTATTAGTTCTCTTTTCCAGGATATCCATAGAAGTATTGCTAAAATCAGTACAGGAATATTATGCATGAATAATCCAATTAAACATTCTAAAAAACTATTGCAACTTTCAAAAATATCCAAAGAAAATATAGCCAGAAACAGCAAGAATAGAATTGATAAAATTCTTGGACTCCAATAAAGAACCCAGCCTATTTTAGGTTTTTTAATTTTTTTATCAGTCTCTTTTTTTAATTTCATTATAAATTAAAGAAATTATTATTTATATAAGTTTGGTAAAAGTTTGTTATTTTATTATAGAATAAGAATGGATAATGTTTAATCCTTTCATTTATATTAAATACAAATTTATCTTTTTAAGAATTCAGTATAATGACATTTCCCGCAATATAACCTGTTATCAGCTTTCATTAAGAAAACTCCTGCTCCGCATCTTGGACAGCTTCTTTCTCTTTTTATTGTATCTCCATCAATTTTATACATTTTGTACTTTTTTGAAGTAGGCTTGTTCTTATGCGGTTTTTTTCCTTTCTTTTCTCCCTTTGCCATGAATAAATATCAAAAACTTAGTTTTTAAAGATTGCTGTTAATTTTAAAATCAATTTTTACAGCATTTGAATACAGTTTCCATTTACACATTTATAATTTTCATTAACCAATGTACCTTTTAAATAACCGTTTGAACATCCAGGAGAAGCATACCCTCCATTATTCGGATCTCCGTGTCCTGAATCATCTTTTCCATCTTTTATTTTTGTGCATGTGCCAATTCCACTATCAAGATTTACAATACATGATTCGCAAAGGCCACACCCTGTGCTATCTATACATGAATCTGCACATGAAGTTTTCGTATCTGATGGCACTAATTGGACACATTTTCGGTCATTTTTGTATTTTGTGTAAGGTATTGGTAATTCATATAAACAATTATTATCACACTTTTTTTTATCTGTACCAGTTTTATAATCACATACTTTAAATCTATAAGTTCTATAAGGATAATTATACGTTACTATTTTTGTACAATCTAGACAGGTTGCACAGGGATATTTTATAGTTATCGGAGGACTAGTACCTTCACAAATTTGATCTTTTTGTACCCAACCTTTTTGACAGGTTTCTGATGAAAAGTAATTATAAGGATTATAGCTTGCTAACCCATTATCTGATATTTCAAAATTTTTGTTTGTTTTAACTAAATTAATAAAATTAGCAATCCTTGAATCATTTTGAGCTAAGGGTTCTAATTCTGTTATTATTTTATCAATATTATAATTAATACTAATTTTTTTATTATTCCAGTCAGGTGCAACAGAAAAAGCAAGAGCAAATAATAATAATAAAATTATTATCGCAATAATTGGCCAAATTTTCCAAATTTTATTATAATCTAATTTAGAGGTTTTGTTATTCTTCCTCTTTTTCATTGGAAGATTAGGTTTAATGAGTTTATAAATCTTTTTGAGAAATCTATTTTTTTGTTAATTTGTTGTATGATAAAAAATAGTAAAACAGATTGGATTTTGGAAAATCTTTTAAACAAAGAGAAATTTCCTAATTTAGCATGGTTGGCAGAAATTTTTCAAGCATCATAAAACCAAACAGATAATTTGAAATTGTTATTATTTTTATTTAAGATACTCAATTGAAATTGTTTGTACAAACTTATGCCTTTAGGCATAGGCTAAAAACCGAAGGTTTTGGTGATATCTTAATTTTATTCTTTTTTTGTTTCTTTTTTCTTTTCACTTTCAGCTTTCTTAGCATCTTCTTCAGCTTTTTTTGCTTCAGCAGATGCCTTTGCTTTTTCTTCTTCTGCTTTCTTTTCAGAGTCTTTTTGCTTTTTTGTTTTTTGAATTGCTTTTTCCAAATCATGCTTTGAATCATAAAGGTAAGCTTTAATCAGAAAGGTTTTTCTTCCAAATTTTCCTTTTATATTATAGACATCAATGGAATCTTCTGGTTTGGAAAATTTTTCTGAAAGCATTTTTCTAATTTCAGGGAAACTTGGATTTTTATCAGATTCTAAAATAAAAGAAATTTCCTGTCTTTTGAATAATTCATTTTTTGATTCTTTTTGTAGTTGCATAAAAAATATTAAGATTGAGGGTTTAAAAATCCTTGCCTTAAAACTTTTATATTCCAATAAATTTTATTAATTCATAAACCAAAAATACTGGCCAGATAAGTGCTTTTAAAAATCCTAAAACAACCATCCAGAAACTGTACGCAGTTAAAATATATAATTATTGCTTCAATAAAATTTATATTCTTTTATAATTTAATAGAATAAATTCCTTTTTTAGAAATTTTTAACTTTTGGGCAAGCTCTGATTTTTCAGGATTTATAATTTCAATTTTTCCTTTAAAGCTATCAGAACTTTCCTTTTTTCCACAATTAGGACAGCTTTCTCCTTCATATATTAATTTGCAAGTTTTGCATGCTTTTTCTTTTGCCATGTTTATTTAATAATTTTATAAATTTAATTCAAGTCCAGCAGTTGATGATTCTATAATTTTTAATTCTCTTAAATCAGGAATTTTTTGCAATAAAATTTTTTCAGCTTCCTCTAAACTTCTGGCAGGTAAACCTCCTATTTAAATCCCCCTCTTAACTTTCCATGATAATTATAATAATTAGACCTATTTATTTCTCTATTCATGCCAGGTTTTGGTGTATGAATTGTCATTTTGCTTTCTTCACCTTCCTTTCTGCTTTTTCAGCTTTTGTGGCTTTTTTTGCATTAGCCATTGTTTTTTTCTTTTCTTCTTTTATCCATTCTAATTTTCCTAGTCCTGGCTGTCTCATTGTCAAGCCTACTTTAGGATTATCGCCTTTGTATGATATAGCGACTATTCTTGCCAAACATTCATCTTTTTTCTTTAAAATTCTTTTTGAATCTTTTCCTAAGAGAGTGTTGGTTGTTGAAAAACTTACATAGTCATCCATTGTCTGGCTTATATGAATCATTCCTTTCATCACACTAAGATTTATAAATGCTCCAAAATCAGTAATCTCGTCGATTAGTCCATAGACTAATTCATTCATTTCAGGTTTCCAAGCCAATAATTTGAATTTAGAATCATAGTAAGCAGCTCCATCACAGGGAATTATAACTCCATTCCCAACCTCTAAAATAGATATTATTCCAATTACTTCCCCTATTTCTTTGTCGTGGTAATGTGCATAAATTTCCTGCAATTGTTTGGCAACAGCATCGCTAGTTTTAAGGCCAAATAATTTCGGCTCTACTCTTACATAATCTTGAACTTCAACTATATAGAACATGTTGATTTTAATAAAAAAAGTAGATTTATAAAGGTTTCTTTATGACTTTTATTATGGCTGAATTAAATTGTTATTTAGGTCTTGCAGATTATTTGACTGATATAGGTAATCTACCTTTTGCATCATGCCCTTTAAATGAAGATTCTATAAGCTTTGCTAAGGAAAGAGAGAGAAGAAATATAAAGCTTGGAACTATTGTGCAAAGGTATCTTTTAACTGAAAGAAGGTTATCAAATAAAGTTGAAGGTTTGGAAAAAGAATTTTTAGGAAAATTGGGATTAGCTGAACCTGTTTTATATGGAAATTTTGGAAAAATAATGCAATGGACAAATGAATATAGAGAAAAAATTAAATCAACAAGAAAAAAATTAGAGGATTATAGGAGAGACAATTCTCCTGCTTATATTCAGGCAAAGCAAGTAATTTCTGAATCTTGCCTTTTTCTTGTTGTTTATTGGGCAAAAAAATATGCTGAAAAATTTAACTTAAATGTTAATGATTTGATTGGATATGGAAACAGAGGGCTGATGCATGCTGTTGAGAAATTTAATCCTAAAAGAAAGTGTCTATTCTCAACTTATGCAACTTTTTGGATTAGGCAGTCTATATCAAGAGGGATAGCTGATGAAGAATGCAAAGGAAATTTTTCACTCTCTTATCCAATGTATAAAAAGAGAGGTAAAATATTAAAGATAGAAGAGTTATTATTTTCAGAGTTGGGCAGGAATCCTAATGAAGAAGAAACAGCCAGAAAATATAATGAGGTTTATTGCTTAAAGGATTCCCGTAGCAGAATAAAACTTGAAGATGTAAAAGTTTTAAGGGCATTAAGACGAGTTTCAAGATTATCCTTGTTAGGCTGCGATAAAGATAGAGAATTTGATGTTGAAGATATTCGTTCAGAAGCCTCTTTTGAAATAGCAGCAAGAAACGATGGAGTTAGAGAAGTTTTGGATTATTTAGATAATTCTGGAAGATTTACTTCTGATGAGATAGAAGTTATAAAATATCGTTTTGGAATTGAAAGGGATCCAAGAACTTTGAAAGAAACAGGAACTATATTAAAATTGACAAGAGAAAGAATAAGGCAAATTGAAGCAAAAGCACTTCAAAAATTAAAAAACCGTTTTGATCCTATGTACAGGCAGAGTCTTGTAGGATAAAAAACTAAAAAAGAAAAATAAATAATTTTTATAGATTATTTTGTCAGCATCAATCTTTTAAATCTATTAATTAAAATTACCCTTCCAAGAGCAGACCTCATTTCCCTGTCTAAAGTGCAGACAATATTTTTTTTGTCCTGATTTGCTAAATTAATAATAGCATCATCTACATTTTTGCCCTGTGTTTGTATAATTTTAATTTTATTGAATTCAAGCAGCTGCAAAGCCAAATTTGCAGCGTCCTTGTCTCTTCCAGTTGTTTTCTTGAATTTGGGATTTCTTGCTTTTAGAAGCCATGAATTTTTTTCCTTAGTTTTTTTGATGATTTTTACAAGCTCATCAACAACCTGTTCAGGAACAACTAATTCAAATCCTTCTTTTATTAAATTTCCAATCTCTTCTTTGTAATCTAATTTGTTTTTTGCACAATAAACAAGGAAATTAGTGTCTAATATTATTTTCATGAATTTTTTAAAACAATATTATTTATATAGTTACTTATTAAAAATAATTTATGATTTACAGAGGGTATGCAATTTTTAGAAGAATGGGAGGAAGAATTCTAGAAGTTCCTGATAGTAATCCTCATTATCATGGAAGCATTGAAAGAATTGGAGAAAGAAATTTTATTTCATTAGCCTTGCAAGATCATATTGATAATCAGATAGAAACACTTGTGCATGAATTGTTGCATCTTGGCTATGAATATAGAACTCCTCAATATAAAATTATTCCTGGATTACCAATTCCTAAAGAACTTGGAATTACAATAGAAGAAGCAAAAAAATATATAGGGGATATGGAAAAATTAATTGAAGCAGAAACTGAAAAAGTATCGCAAACTCAACCTCTTTTGGTTAGTCATTTAAGAGAATTAATAATTAATAGCAATAAACATACCAAACTTTAAATAACTTCCAATCTTTAATTTATTATAAAAAGAGGCAATAAAAATGGAAGAACAATCCCATATTCTTAAAATCCTGAAAGAAGTTTATTCAGCATTGAAAAAGAAAAATTATATTGTAATCAAAGAATTAAGCAATCAGCTTGTTCATACTTCTTCAATGGAGCAGGACCCCGATGTTGTTTCTGTTGCTGTTATAATCTACGCACTAAGCAAAATTATTGAAAGGGAGAAATATCAGTTCTATAAAAATTATCCTAATTTTTACAAAAATTATATTCAGTGCCTGAATAATATGATTTTTGCATTGGAAAAAAATGACATCCATAAATTTAGATTTGAAATAGAGCACATAAGAAATTTAATAAAAAATCTTTCAGGACATTTAAAAAATTATATCAGCGAGGTTTTTAGAAAGGCAAAAATAAACAAAGCATCAAGGATTTATGAGCATGGAATATCTATGGAAAAAACAGCTAAAATTCTTGGAATTTCAGTATGGGAGTTGGCTGAATATTCAGGACAGACGGGGATTTCAGATGTTGATTTATCAATAACAATGCCAATCAAAAACAGGATTAAAATTGTTGAGGATATTTTCAGATGAAACAAAACTTTTTTAGAAAAAGTTTTATCAAAAAATTAAAATGATATCTTTAAGAGAAATTGAATTTGAATTAAACAAAATTAAGCAGAGAAATAAAAATGTAGAATTAGATAAAACCTGGGAGACAAGCTATACGAGAAGATTGATATTAACTTTATTTACATATTTGGCAATAGGAGTTTATCTTTGGGTAATTAAAATACCAATGCCATGGCTAAATGCAATTGTTCCTGCACTTGCTTTCATGTTTTCAACATTAACTTTGCCTATTTTTAAAAGAATATGGGTTAAACAAACCATTTTAAAAGAAGATTTTACCAAAAAACTAAAATGAAAATAACAAATTATGAAAAAAAGAATTATGTGTTAAAAGATAAAAAGAATTTAAAAATATTGCTGATAATAAAGAGATTAGAAAAAAATGATTTAGATAAAAAAGATAAAGAAATATTAAATCTTGCAAGAACTCAATTAAAAAAAGATTGGCAAACTCCTCTTATAACTTATCTTAATAAATTAATAAAGAAATACAAAAAATGACAGCTTCAAAATACCTTATTTTTGATTCAGGGCCTATAATAAATTTTGCATTGAATGGCATGCTTCCTATGCTAGAAAAACTCCGTAAGGAATTCAGGGGAGAATTTCTCATAACTAAGGAAGTGAAAAATGAAATAATTGATTATCCATTGACAATCAGAAAATATGAATTAGAAGCAATGCAAATTAAAGATTTATTTGACAGGAATATAATCAAGCATGCCGATATAACTCCTGAACAGGTTGATTTGCTAAGGGAAAAAAGAGAAGAAATAATGAGTGTTGCAAATTCTATTTTTCGTTCTAAAAATGACAATATTCATTTGTTGGATAAAGGAGAATGCGCTACTCTTGCTTTATGCTCTATTTTAAAAGAACCTTCTCTGGTTGTTGTTGATGAAAGAACTACAAGAATGTTATGTGAAAATCCAGAAAATTTAAGAAAATTAATGGAAAAAAAGCTTCATGTTTCTATAAAAGCAAGAAGAGAGGATTATGAATTTTTTAAAAAATTCAAGATAATCCGTTCAGCGGAGTTAGCTTTAATTGCATGCAAGAGAGATTTGTTTGATATAAAAAATCCCAGGATTCTTGAAGCGGTTTTATATGGATTAAAATACAAAGGATGCTCTATTTCTGAACAGGAAATCAATGAAATTAAGAAATGCAAGAAATTGCAGAGGTAATTAGTTCTTAAAAAGGATAGATTTTTAATAGGATGACATATTGTACTATTGGTCGGGTGTATAGTTCAATGGTAGAACACGAGCCTCCAGAGCTTGAGATGGGGATTCGATTTCCCCTGCGCCCATTTTCAAACTTCTTCTCCAATTACAAACTGATTATTAATCCTGAATAAATCAGCTTCTTTTTTCATATTTTTATTCAGCTGGTTTTCAATCATATTTCTCTCTTTCCAGTAATTTTTTGGTTCAATTGAATATTTAAGAATAACTTTTCCAAATCCTTTTAATTTTAAAATCCTGATAATATCATTTAAATTATTGCAAATTCTTATAACTTTATAGGGTTTGCATAAACTCAGTAAATCATCTTCTTCGAAATAATCAGAAGTTAAAAATACTTTATTTTTATCCTTATTTTCCAAGATTAGAGCATTAATTTTTCCTGCGAATTCATTAATCAAGTCAGCTTTTACAATTGCCTCGCTTATTTCAAAAATATATTTTAAAGGAGCTTTAACAGACTTTGTTTTAATAAGTTTCTTGGACTTTTCAATCCTTGCTTCTGAAAAAACATCAACAACACTTATTTCAGATTTTTTTAATTCTCCAAAATAAATATCCAGTCTGTTTAACTTGTTATTTATTGATAGATATTCTTTTTCACAGTTAAAGTCTTTTAATTTTTCCAAATCCATCCTTGGAGGCATTTCAATGCAGATATTTTTAGTTATTTTAGAATAAGCATCAATCAATTTCTTTAAATCCGGTTTTATAGAAAAAAGGTTTCTTTCTTTTTCTTCTGCTAATCTTTCTGGATCGCAAAATATTATATTTGGAGAAAAATCCTTAATTTTTTCAATAACTTTTTCATCCAAGACATCTCCTTTGATAAATTTTAAATTTTCATCAGGAAAGTTCTTTTTTGCATTATCAACTTTTCTTTCGTCAATTTCAATCCCCAAAACCTGTTCGCAGGTTTTGGCAAATGCTCCTGTCTGCACACCAATTCCGCAACATAAATCAACAATTCTGCTGCATTTTAATCTATTTGCCCGGTATTCAGCAACCTCTTTTGGAGTTGCAAATCTTACGTCCTCTTCATTAAAATGTTTTATTTTGCCTATATTTTTCATTTTACAAAACTCCATAGCAATACCAGAACACCAATTACAAAATTATAAATTCCAAACAAATAAAACTTATCACTTTTTACAATTTTTAAAAGAAGTTTTATTGTAAAAATTGAAACTATTAAGGTTATTGTGAATGATAAAATCAACATTTGGTAGCTGATATCTGAAAAAGCCAAGTCTTTTAGTTCCAATAGAGAAGCTCCTAATATTACTGGGATAGCAAGCAGAAATGAAAATTTAACAGCTTCTTCTCTTTTCAAGCCTCGAAATATTCCCGAGCTGATTGTTGCTCCGCTTCTTGAAATTCCTGGTAGAATTGCAATTGCTTGGAATATTCCTATGAATAGAGAATCAACAAAATTTATTTCTTTTTCTCTTGTTTTTGAAAACTTTGTTGAGTAGACTAACATTCCACTTATAATAAAAAATATCCCCAAATAATATAGGTTTGAAAAAAAACTTTCTATTTGGGTTTTAAAAAAAAGTCCAATTATTCCTGCTGGAATTGTTCCTAATATTATTAAAAACAGGTATTTTAGATTTTTCCTGTCTTTTATATTTAAAATATTAATTATCTCTTTTTTAAGCACAAAAACAACAGCAATTATGCTTGCCAAATGCAAAAAAATATCAAAAGATAAACTTTGAAAACCGAAGAAATTCTGAAAAATAGCCAAATGTCCTGAACTGCTGACAGGAAACCATTCTGTTATTCCCTGTAGGATGCTTAGAGTTATTAATTGAAGCCATGAGACCATATTCATCAAAACAATACTAATGTTTATAAATTATTCTTTCTTTCTTAATTTATGGTTAAAAAAGATGGTTCAATAAATAAAAAATTCAACGATGAGGATTTACAGAAAGCTCTGATTGAAAATTTTATCAGCCTACAAAAGGTTTTAACTAATCTTTCTGTTAAATTTGATGAATTATCTTCAAATATATCCAAACTTCTCCAGTTATTTGAAATTTCAGCAAAGAGTTTTACAGAAAAATATTCTTCAGGAGATTTTGGGAAACAATCCCAGGCAGACCAGGAATTCTTGAAAAAATTAGATTCTCTTTTGGATCAGAATAAAACCATTTCAAAAGCTATACTTTTAATGGAAGAAAAAATAAGAAATAGAAATAATCCTCAATCAATACAGCCTGCCACAAGAGAAGAGCCAAACCAGCTTCAAGGAATGATAAGGTCTAAACCATTTCCTAAATATTAGGAATCATCTAGAGATTTTCAAATGTTTTTGATATTAGGTTTAGTTTTTGAAAATCTTAGTATATAAAAAACCGAAATAAGTAAAAGGAGTTGTTACATAATTTTTGATAAAATGGAATTGAAACAGCCTAATGCAGAGTCTAGGATTATTTTTTTAAAGAAATTTACAGAGGAACTTATCATAAGTTTTTTAGAAGAAGAGCAAATTAAAAAAGAAATTAAAATAGAAAAATTAAGAAAAGAATTTATAGAACCTAATATTTCCCCTGAGCAGGCATTTAGAAAAATAATAAGAACTCCGGTTGTTCCAGCCCATATTTCTGAAAAAAAAGAAATTAAACAAGCTATTTTTAAAAATGTTTTGCCAAAAAAAACTGAAAAAAAATTATATGCTAATCCTTTGATTCAAAGAATGGTTATTAATAAATATCCTAATAAATTATCTTTAAATAAAGAAAAATCCATATTAATGTATCAGCCTTTTTCAATATATCCCAAAGAACCCTCTCCACTGCAAACTTTTGAGCTAGAATCACAACAAAGGCCTGAAGGATTCAATCTTGGCAAGGTGGATTTGCTTCTTAAGGATCCATTGATTAAGATAATTGAATGTGAAGGGCCTGATAAGGAATTAATAATTAAAAAAAATGGAAGGATGTATACAACCAAAATAATAATGAATCCGGCAGAAATAAAAGAAGTTTTAGATTCTTTTTCAAAAGAAGCCAGGATTCCTGTAATAATTGGAGTTTTTAAGGCAGTTGTAGGAGATTTAATGATTTCTGCCTTGGTTTCAGATGTTGTTGGCTCAAAATTTATAATAACCAAGATGTCTCAGTATTCTTTATTGAAACAGAAGTGAATTAATTGTTATATAATTTATTAAGGTTATGAAATATAAGTGTTTCTTAGGTTTTCTCAATCTTGCTTGAACAACAAAACCGAATAATATATTAATTACTTATAGAATTTTTCTTTTCAAAAACTTCTCAAAAAAGGAAGGGGAGAAGAAAAATTCCTCTCCCAATTCCTCTTTTTGGTTCTTTTACAAATAGTTTTGCTTTTTAAATGATTTAGGTAATTGAAAGAGTATTTGTTAAAAAGAATATCCAAAACCTTTCTTTGTAATTTGACTTTTTAAGATTATATTTTACAAACCGCCATTTAGAAAATATATTTAAACTTAGTTCTGTTGATAAGTATTATGAGAACTGATGATAAAATAAAAATATCAAAGATAGAAAAATATTATAATTTGACATCCAAAGCTTTAGCAATTGTTAAAAAGTCAATTGTGAAAGGAAAAGAAATTCAAGCGCATGAAATAATCCAAATGGTTGAATGCTATTTATATGATGCAAAACATTTTGAAAAAAAAGGTAATTATGTTAATAGTTTTGCTTGCCTTAATTATGCCCATGGCTGGCTGGATGCTGGTGCAAGGTTGAAAATATTTGATGTAAAAGATAACCAACTGTTTACTGTTTAAATGTTATAAGATACTATAATGAAAGACATAAGTTTTTCTCATTTTATTATGTTTTTCCCTAATAAATCAAGGAAATAAAAAGCATTTATGTATCTAAATAAATATTCGTTAAATGTTTTTTATTGGCGCACGAACTTGGGAATACCAGCGTCTTTGATTATAACCTAAAATTAGAGAGCTAGGTTGTGAAATGATTTGTATATTCAAAGCCATAACTTTTATTCGTCAAATTAATATAGATTATACTATTTATTCATTCTGAATCTTTGCCATTATTTTAAAATACCTGTTGCTAATCCTATTGGAGTTCTCATTAGATAATTCCAGATGTCTCCAATCAGGCAATCAGCATCTTTAGGATTCTTTTGAGGGTTAAGATTACACAGGTTTTGCTTTGCTGTGCAATGAACAGAATAATAAGTTTTTGCTTTTTCAGAGTCCATTATAACTTCCCTATGGGGTCTTGATAAATATTTTGAAACTTCTTCAATCTTTTTAGCAGAAGGGCTTTCTTCCTGTATTCTTTTTGCTAATCCTTCTTTTTTTGGACTCTCCAATTCCATTGTAAAAAAAAGCTTTCCTCCACTATCATAAAAACCAAGCAAACATTCAACTCCTTTATATACAAAATCAATTACTTTTCTTTCTGTTAATTTGGAATGTGTCTCTCTTAATACTATATCAAATCCACTGAATTTCTTTCCTAATTCAGTTTTTAATTTTTCATGATATTGTTTTGGAATATTCATAAAATTCTTAAAAAAAACCTGCTTAAAAATCATTATTATACTCTATTATCACTATTAAAAAGCAATGTTTAAATAAACTCATTCATTAGTTATCTTAAATAGTAGTAAAAAAGATGGTGTATAATAAATTGAAATAGTAAATGAGAGAAATAGAATGAGTTGTGAATAATAAAGTTATGCTTTTCCATAATCTCACTTGCTTGACATTCTCCATCCTGCAATAAATTAATAAAAATGGTAAAACAGATAATTGTGATGAGTCTTGGAGGCAGTTTAATTGTTCCTGATAAAATTAATGCACATTTATTGAAAGATTTTAAGAAAGTTCTTTTTAAAAATACTGGAAAATATAAATTTGTTGTTGTTTGCGGAGGCGGGCAAACTGCAAGAACTTATATAAAAGGATTGAATTATGAAGATATTAAGAATAAAGAATATTTGCAGGGGCTTTTGGGCATTGCATCAACAAGATTAAATGCAAGATTTATGACTTATTTTTTTGGCAGAGAAGCAAATCAAGGAATGCCTCATGATATGGTGGATGTTGAAAATCTTTTAAAAATTCATGATGTTGTTTTTTGCGGGGCATTAAGGTATGCTTTAAATGAAACTTCTGACGCAACTTCTGTGAAATTAGCAAGGTATTTTAATACTTCTTTTATTAATTTGACTAATGTTTCAGGGCTTCATGATAAAAATCCTTTAATATATAAAACTGCAAAGTTCATTCCTGAAATCACTCATAAAGAATTCTACAAAATGGTTTCTAAAATAAAATTCAAGCCAGGACAGCATTTTATATTGGACCAGAAAGCAGCCAAGATAATAAAGAAATATAAAATTCCAACTTATATTTTAGGGCCTGACATGAAGAATTTGGATAATTTATTAAATAACCGGCATTTTGTTGGAAGCGTGATTTTTAGCTGATTTCTGAAATTTAATCTGCTTTCAGCAAGACTTAAATTTCTGATTGTAACCCTAATAAAAATTCTTTAGAAAAAATAATCTTAACGAAGTTTGATTAATTTTTTATAAATAATTCTAGAAAACTATTTAATATAAGTATTCATTTAATTATACATGATAATCAATACCACAAACCTCAACGAAGTCCGCAAGCAGATTCAGAAGTTTAAGAAAGAAAATTCAAATGAAGCAATTATAGTCAAAGCTTTTGATGAAGAATTCAATAAGAAAGTTCTTGAGATTCCTGGAGTTAAGGTTTTGCTCGCTCCTGAAATCCATAATAGAAAAGAGCCATTAAAGCAAAGGGATTCTGGATTAAACGAGCATTTATGCAGATTTGCTAAAGAAAAAAATATCAAGATTGCAATTGACATTGGTTCATTGCAGAAACTTGATAAAAAAGAAAAAGCTATGGTTCTTTCAAGAATCATGCAGAACATCCAGTTATGCAAAAGAACAAAAACACCTATTGTTCTCTGGCCCGAAGATAGATATTCTAAATTGGATGCAATTTCTTTTATTACAAGTTTGAAAGGAAGTACTGAGATGATGAATAAATAATTTTAACGTTCTTCCAAAGCTTTTCTAGCATTACTTAACCCACCATTACAATCTTCATCAATATCATTTAATGAAGAGGCATCATTTCCAGCAAAATGAAGAATTTTTCCAAAATGAATATCTAATCTGATATCTAAAGCATCAGCAGTCCTACACCCGTTAACAATTTCTACTGCTTGAAGAAACAAATGATCAGGAATATCTTGTTCATAAGAATTCCAGACTCTTCTAGCCTTCAATGGATTATCATAATTATCAAAATTTACCATTTCAATTAATCCTAAAAATAGTTTAAAAATCTTTCTATTAAAATTAGATTAACTTTATAAAACTCTTATTCTATAAATTATAATGAATGAGAATAATGAGACTGAAAAAATACTTGAATCTTTAAGCCATAATGAAATCAAAATAATTCCATTTTTAAAAGAGCATGATTTAGCAAAAATAACTGAAAAATCAGGGCTTGATAATACTTCTGCATTAAGGGCTTTAGAATTTCTTTCTAATAAAAAAATTGTTGAATTAAAAACAAAAGAAGAAAAAGTTATTGAACTTGGATTAAATGGGATACTTTATATTAAGCATGGTTTGCCTGAAAGAAGATTAGCTAATCTTGTTTGCGAAAGAAATTCTATTTCATTAAGAGATGCACAAAAACAATCAGGGTTGATTGATAATGAGTTCAAGGCAGCTATAGGCGTTTTAAAAAAAAAAGCCATGATTAATGTAATAAATGGAAATCTTGTCATTGCTGCAAATAAAGAGGAAATAACATCAAAAACTCTTGAAGAAAAATTCTTAGAAACTATTCCTAAAAAACTTGGGGATTTAAAGCCAGAAGAAAAATATGCCTTGGATAATCTTAAATCAAGAAAAGAAATAATAGAAATAAATGATAAAAAAACAATTGAAATTCAGCTGACAAAATTAGGCGAGCAATTAATAAAACATGATTTCTCTTATTTAAAGGGAATGGTTGAAGCAATAATTCCTTCTTTAATACAATCTGGAAACTGGAAAGGAAAAAAATTTAGGAGATATGATATAAAAAGCCCTGTTCCAAGAATTTTTGGAGGAAAGAGACATTTTGTAAATCAGGCAACTGATTATGCAAAAAAAATTTGGCTGGAAATGGGATTCAAGGAAATGACCGGTAATATGGTTGTTTCAGGGTTCTGGAATTTTGATGCTCTTTTTACTGCACAGGACCATCCTGTAAGAGAAATGCAGGATACATTTTTTATCAAGGATAAAACAGCAAAACTTCCTGATAAAAAATTAGTTGATGAAGTAAAAAAAGCACATGAAGGAAAAATAAAAGGAAGCAAGGGCTGGAATTATGAATGGAGAGAAGAAGATGCAAAAAAAGTTCTTCTAAGAACTCATACAACCTGTATTTCAGCTAAAACTTTAAAAAAAATAGCAGAAACCAAGGAATTTCCTGCAAAATATTTTGCATTGGGAAAATGTTTCAGGAATGAGACTGTAGATGCAACCCATGGTTTTGAATTTAATCAAACAGAAGGGATTGTTATTGATGAAAATGCTAATTTCAGGCAATTGTTAGGATATTTAAAAGAATTTTTCAAGAAAATGGGCTATGATAAAATAAGAATGAGACCATCTTATTTTCCATATACTGAACCTAGCTTGGAAATAGATATTTTTCACCCTATTTTTAAAAAATGGGTTGAATTAGGAGGGGCTGGAATGTTTAGACCTGAAGTCACGATTCCATTTTTTGGAAAACATATTCCTATATTGGCCTGGGGGCCTGGTTTTGATAGAATAATAATGGAGTTCTATGATATAAATGATTTAAGGGAAATGTATAAAAATGATTTAAATAAATCAAGGGAAATAAAGATGTGGGATAAGTAAATGGAAAATTGCATATTTTGTAAAATAATAAAAGAAGAAATACCTTCGGTTAAAATTTGGGAAGATAAAAATTTTATAGCAATATTAGATAAGTTTCCAAATACCCAAGGAATGACTTTAGTGATTCCAAAGAAACATTTTGATTCCTATGTTTTTGATATGAATGATAATGATTATAAAGAATTAATGATAGCTGCAAAAAAAGTAGCAAAATTGTTAGATAAAAAATTAAAAGTTAAAAGAACAGCTCTTGTTATGGAAGGTTTAGGAGTAAATCATGCACATATTAAATTATACCCTATTTATAGGCTTGATGAAAAATTTAAAGAAACTTGGCCAAAAGATAAAATATTTTTTGAAAAATATGAGGGTTATATTTCAACACAATTAGGGCCTGAAATGTCAATAGAACAATTAAATAAAATAGCTGAGGAGATAAGAGAATAAAATGAAAAATAAAGCAAAAATAAGCATAGGGAATATATTATTCTGGTTGTTAATAATAATTTTGTTAATATTATCGGTTTATGCATTATTCAGGAGTCAAATATGATAAAAATAACAATTGAAGATATTGTATTTTGGATATTTATATTGATTATAATTGGAACTGCTTTATGGCTTCTCCATGGTTCTCCTCCTGAAATGGATGCTATAATTGCAATAGGAATTGCTGTTGCAGGTTCTGAATTATTAATATGGAAAACTATATTTAATAATCACAAAAAAACTTCTTTAAAATTATCTGAGATGGATAAAAAAACAGCATTAAGTTTCCTTAAAATTAAAAATGAAATGAATAATAGATTTGATAAAATTGAAGAAAAATTAAATTTAATAAATAATAAACTAAAAAGATAGTATGGAAATTCATAAAAAAACATGGCCGGAATATTTTAAGATGATATTAGATGGAAAAAAGAATTTTGAATTAAGATTAGCTGATTTTGATATAAATGAAGGAGATGATTTAATATTAGAAGAATATGATTTAAAAACAAAGAAATATACTGGAAGGAAAATAAAGAAAAAAGCATGGAATATAATCAAAGTAAATCCAACTCAAATGAATGATATAGATGATATTAAAAAATTTGGGTTTTATATTATTGAGATAAAATAATATGGTGGATAATAAATTAAAATTAAGGTGGAATTTAAAATGACTATTTTAACATTAAACCGCAAAGAACTTGAAGAAAAAATAGGCAAGATAACTCCAAAGATGGAGGAAAAACTGAATATGCTTGGAATGCCCATTGAAAGTCTTACTGATGAGGAATTTTCAGTTGATATTACTGCAAATCGTCCGGATTTATTATCCTTGCAGGGTTATTCCAGAGCAGTTCTTGCTTTTTTGGATAAAAAAACAGGATTGAAAGAATACAAAGTTGAAAAACCTGAAAAAGATTATTCTGTTATTATAGACAAGTCTGTAAAAAAAGTGCGTCCTTTTACTGTTTGTGCAATTATTAAAAATCTTAAATTTAGTGATGAAAAAATAAGAGAAATAATTGATATTCAGGAAAAACTTCATTTAGGTTATGGAAGAAACAGAAAGAAACTTGCAATTGGAGTTTATCCTTTGGAGCAGATTAAATTACCTATTAGATATCTTGCGAAAAAACCAGAGGACATTAAATTCCAGCCATTGGAATTTCCAAGAGAAATTAATGGAAGGCAGATACTTTCTCAGCATCCTACTGGGAGAGAATATGGAAAATTATTGCAGGATGAAGAAGTCTTTCCAATTTTTATTGATGCAAATGATGAAATTCTTTCAATGCCTCCTATAATTAATTCTCATAAAACTGGAAAAATTAATTTAGACACTAAAGAGGTTTTTATTGAATGTTCTGGATTTAATTTAGATTATTTAAAGAAAACATTGAATATGATTGTTTGTGCTTTGGCTGATATGGGTGGAAAGGTTTATGCAATGGAAATTCATGATTCAGATAAGAAAGAACTTTCTCCAAATTTAGAACCTGAAAAAATGCATTTTTCAATTGAAAATGTTAGCAAATTAATTGGAATTGATTTAAATGAAAAAGAAATCAAGGATTACTTGAAGAAAATGGGTTTAGGTTATCAAAAAAACGATGCCAAAGTATCTCGTTTTTTGGATGCTCGAGAATCACAACACTCTAAAGAGTGTGGTTTTCAAGATTCTCGACATGAAAAAAATACTGCATTTATTCCTTGTTATAGAACAGATATGCTTCATGAAGTTGATATTGCAGAGGATATTGCAATTGCCTATGGATATGAAAATCTTGTTCCAGAACTTCCTGAGATTTCAACAATAGGAGAAGAAGATAATATGGCTGTTAAAAAAAGAAAAATTGCAGAAATTTTAATTGGCTTGGGGTTATTGGAAGTTTCAACCTATCATCTTTCAACAAAAGAAAAACAATTCAAGAATATTGGAATCAAGGAATTCAGGGATGAGATGATTGAAGTTATTGATTCAAAAACAGAAAATAATATTCTAAGAAATTCTTTACTTGCTAATTCAATAGCAGTTTTAAACGATAATCTTGATTCTGCATATCCTCAAAAAATCTTTGAATTAGGAAGAATCTTTTACCATGATAAAGATTCTGAAACTGAAATCGGAGAAAAGGAAAAACTTTGCATTTCTCTTTGCCATGAAAAGGCTAATTTCACTGAAATAAAGCAAGTCTTGGATTATTTAATCAAAATGCTTAATTTGAAATATGAAATAAAAGAATTTTCTCACCCTTCTTTTATTGAAGGACGGTGCGGTGAGATAATTGTTAAAAACAAGTCTCTGGGATTTATTGGAGAAATTCATCCATGCATATTAAAGAACAATAAGATAATGATGCCTGTCTCCAGTCTAGAAATTGATATTGAAAAACTGTTTTAGTAAGAAAAATAAATTCTATTGTTTTTAATGACTACTAGTTTTATAACCTTCATTAAAGTGTATTAATTGCTGTAATCTTCTTTCTTCAGCATTTTTTTCTGCTAAATAAAAATAATCAATAGAAGGCTTTCTTTTATCAAATTCTTTTTCAGCTTTTCCATATAACAAATAAGTAGGACCTGATGGATTTAATATTGGAATCCTTGGAAGAACAGGAATAGCTTGTTGTGGATGAAAAGATTCCCACCCGCCTTGAATATCAGGAACTTTTTCCAAATATTTATCAATTGTTTTTCTAGTAACAAATCTCATGCTAAATAGATATTAATAGAATTTATAAATTTTTATATACAAAATATTTAAGTTATTTTTATCCAAAATAACTTCCATTGTTCTCTTTTCTTCTATCATTATCACCATTTTCTAATTTTTTGATGATTTTTAAAAAATCTCCTTTGATTTCATCATTAAAAATGTCATAAATTTTTTTAATAAATTCTGCTTCTTTTTCTTCTGAATAATCCAATTCAAGAGCTATTATTTCAATTTCGAAATTTCCAAGAATATCATATACTTTTGTTAGAAATTCTTTATCTTCACTTTCCAATTTTTTTACAAGCTTAAAAAAAAAGATAGGAGCATTGCTCGGATTTAAAAGAGTTTCAATAAATCTTAAATAACCAGATGTTTTTTCAGATATTGTTCTTCTTATTTTTCTTAAAAGATAATCTGTTTCTTCATCAATTTCTTCTATATCAAATAATTTGTTCAGTTCAGAAAATTCAGGAAGGTTATATTTATGCTTGAAAGTTTCATATTCTTTTTTTAATTTTTTAATATCAAATTCTTCTTTTTCCATTTTATTGTTTATAACCTCTTGATTGAAAAAAAGACCCTTTATAAACTTAATTAGAGGTGAATAATTCCTATTGAAAAACATTTAAAAAGCAAATTCTTCTCTAATTTTTAGAGTTAGATTAGATAACTATTTACTAACTTTAAAAAGCCCCTGTAGTGTAGAGGTCAAGCATAGAGCCCTTTCAAGGCTTTGACCCGGGTTCGAATCCCGGCAGGGGCATTTATGCGTAAAATGTGATATGCCTCTATTGGAGGCTATCTATTTGTTATAAACCTGCAAATTATAATTAAAACATGGTTACAGAGGTGTTTAATAAAATAGGTGAAGCAGAGTTGCATTCAGAGAGTTCTAATTTTTATAGACAACAGAGAGAAGATGATTTTGAGCCTGTTAATAAAGTTGAATCCGCATCCAAGCCGCTTGCTGATGCAAAGAAAGAATTTTTTGAACATCTTGAAGATGATTCATTAACAATTGATACTTGTGAGAATGTAAATCGCGATTGGAAAAGAAAATAAGATTATAAATTTATTTTTTCAGCCCAATATCTGATAATAGGTATGGTTTTTTCTTTTCCTGAAAGGGCATATATCCAGCTCAAGAACCAGGCAATAAATATTAATATGAACAGTGCCCCATAAATTATTGTTCCAATTATTGGCAGGAATTTAATTGCATTTCCTAGAATTCCTGCTATTGCACCGATTACAAAAATAACCAAACTTTGTTTTGCATAGAATATAACATATTTATCGTCTTTTTTAAGGATTAATGCTATAAGAAAACCAATTATGCTTAAGAAAGCTGCTAAAAAAGCAAATATTATTTTATCATCAGAATTATTATTTTTTTGAACTTTTTTTTCAGTTTCTTTCTTCCTCTTTTTTTGTGCCATATATTATAATATATACTTTAGAGTTTATAAATGTTATTTGTTGAGTACTAGAAAAATTTAAAAAATGTTTATTTGAAGTTATTGAATGATGAACCAGACTTATAGAGATTTATCAAGAATTTTTTATAGAAATGTTTGTGAAGAAATTTCTAGTAGGGAGTATATAAATTTAAGAGGACCTAATAGCAAGGAAAGAGTTAAGGAAAGTTTTCTTGAGAGTAAATTTAAAATATCTTTATTTGCAAGGCCTCCTTTAGCATTGGGCATGGGTTCCAGTAGTATTTTGCCTGGACGAACTCAGGTTTTATTCTATGCGCATGGAGAAATGAGAGACCCTCAAACCTATGAAGAAGGCTTTAAATTAGCTGATAAAGATTTTTTTAGGGCAGTTGTTCGCGACCCTATTTCAAATATGTTTCCTTTTCATATTGCTTTAATTGAGAAATTAAAAATATGCAGTTTTTTAAGAGAATCTTTATTAGATGGAAATTATGAAGAATTTGTGAGAGATTTTTTAGTCGTATCTGATTCATTTATTGGCAGATTCAGGGCTACTTATGAAAGAAGGTTTGGAAGAATTCAAAAATGAATTGCATGAGCCCACCAAGCGCTCAACAATTTCTTACGAAATTCTTGGCGACTTTAACTCTCTTCTATCAAGTTAAAGTATTTGAAAATCTTGGTGATAATAAAAATAATATTGCTTTTGGCAATATCATCCATGAGCCCACCAAGATTTGAACTTGGGACCCCCGCCTTTCTTAGCTATTTTGCTTAGAAAATAAATTTCTAGCGAAACCTTCAAATCGTGAGATTTGAATGGTCCAGAGAAAATCAAATTTTCTCTGAATCTATTCTTATAAGAGCGGTGCTCTAACCGGGCTGAGCTATGGGCTCACTTCTCAATAAAAATTAGAATAAGAAGGTTTTAAAACTTTCTAAATCTGGTTTTTAAAGGGTAAAGAATTTTATAAAATTCTTTAGATTTGTTGGTTTTGGGTTTATCATATAAATATTTTTAAATCAGGATTATTATTTTAAGTTTAAAAAGAGTGTTAAAATGATAATCGGACTAACAGGAAGGATTGCAGCTGGAAAAGAAACATTGACTCAATTTCTAAGAGATAAAGGATTTGTTTATCTTGAAAGTTCAAAACCCCTTAAAGATGAACTTGTTAAAAGAGACAAAGAAATAACAAGGGCAAATATGCAGGATTTAGGAGATGAGCTAAGAAGAAAATATGGAGCAGGAGCAATCATGAAATTGCTTCTTGAAATTGCTGATAAAGATAAAACTAAGAACTATATTTTTGACAGCTTAAGAAATGCAGGAGAGGCTGATTTTTTAAGAAAAAATGTCAAGGATTTCTTTTTAATTGGAGTGGATGCCCCTCAAAGATTAAGGTTTGAAAGGATAGTATCAAGAGGGAAACCAAGCGATCCAAAAATCTTGGAGGAATTCCTGGAAGTTGATAACAGGGATTTTTTTGATGAAAAAAATCCGCTTGGACAGCAGGTTGGAAAAGTGATGGAAAAAGCTGATTTTATAATTATGAATGATGGTGATTTAGAGAAATCTATGAAGAGGATTAAAGAGATTTGGAGAGAAATAGAGAAGAAGATGAATAAAATAGAAAGAGTTTCAATTTTTGTTGATGGGAGGAATTTTTATCATAGTACAAAAAAGTTTAAGAAACAAAATTTTGATATAAAATTTCAAGATATTGTTCAGGATTTGGTAGGAAATAGACAATTGATTCATGTTTATTATTATAATGCTTTGTTAGATAAAGAGCAAAATTCAGAGACTTATAGAATCCATAATGAATTTCTTGATATTCTAAAAAAGATTCCAAAATTTAAAATTATTCTATGTGATGTCAGAAAAACAAAAAAAGAAAATGGAGATTTTTCATATGAAGTAAAAGGAGATGATATATATTTAGCCCATGATCTTTTGATAGGAGCTTTTGATAATCTATACGATATTGCAATTATCATAAGTGGTGATGCTGATTTTATCCCAGTGATAAATACTTTAAGAAAAAGATTTAAGAAGCTAGTTGGAAATGGTTTCTTTAGAAGAACTTCTTCATATAAATTAAGACAATCTTGTGATTTTTCAATAAATCTTAGTAAAATAATTAAAAAATTAAACAAGAAAAATCAATAAAAAGCGTCAGTGCCATCCTAAGATGGCACCTCGCAAGTATTATAGATTATAATCTTTTAGAATTTATAAATCTTTCTTTGATATTTGAAAATTGTAAAAGCATATATTTTTAAAGTTTTAATTAATTACGTAATTATGGACTTCAAAGGAGTTATTATTGAAGAAAGTTTGGATGATAAAAGCATTTTAAGAGATAAAAACATTAAAATTGTTTCTACTGAAATTGAAAAAGTTATTGAAAAGCATAAAACTCCTTGGATAAAACAATGGACTTTGCATAATGTTGAGATTGATGAAAAAAATGTTGAAGAAATTGCTGAAAAAATTGCAAAAGCCTTGGATAAAGAACATGAATAAAGTATTTAAAATCGATATCTATAACAAGGAACAATATGATAAAGCTAAGGAATATGGAATAAGCTTGGGAATTCCAAAGTATCAGGTTGATTTTCACCCCCAAATTAAGAAGCGGGAGAGATAGCAATAATTTATTCAAGTTTTTGTTCATTATTTTGTTTTATAATAATATTTAAATATCATATTGTGTTTATTAAAAAATGAGTCATGTAGCTTATAATCCTAGGATTGAGTTTTTTCCTTTTCCAAATGGTTGCGGATATATTAAACTTTGGATAGGATTACCCAAAGATATAGAATTTCAATCTGCTGAATCAAGAGGCGGAAAACCTTCTTTAAGATATGAAAATAATGGTAATTATATTTGGGTGAATCACAATGCTTTAGAAGCTGTTGCAACTGATTCTGACGCTCTGCTTGTTGCTCATGGAAGGGAAAAAGGAAGTAAATTACATATTATTTCTGTGGAATCTGCCAGCAAATTAGAGCTTTTTAAAGGTAGTTTAGGTGAAGCAATAGAAAGTGCAAGAAGATTAACTAGAGAATGGTTTGAAGCATCCAAAAAATAAGATTATCCTAAAAAATAATTTTCACCAAATAAATCTGTTAATCAATTACAGGAATTTATTTAAACTTTAATTTCTCAATTAAATTATGTTAATAGGACTTGTAGGTAAACCTTCGGCAGGTAAAAGCACTTTTTTCAAAGCTTGCACATTGGCAGATGTGCTTATAGCATCATATCCCTTTGCAACAATAAAACCCAATCATGGGATTGGCTATGTTAAGATTGACTGCATTGATAAAGAGTTTGGTGTTAAATGCAATCCTCACAAAGGATATTGTGTCAATGGAAAAAGATTTGTTCCAATTGATTTGCTTGATGTTGCTGGATTAGTTGAAGGTGCTTCTGAAGGAAAAGGACTTGGAAATGAATTTTTAAGTGATTTGACATCTGCCGATGCATTAATTCACATTGTTGATATAAGTGGAGAAACAGATGCAGGAGGAAAAGAAATCAAGGGTTATAATCCTGTCAATGATGTCAAAATGCTGGAAAATGAATTAGATTTGTGGTATCTTGGTATATTAAACAAGGTTTGGAAAGGTTTTGCTAGACTTGTCCAGAATACAAAACAAGAATTGCATAAAGCAATCACTAACCAATTTTCAGGATTAAAAGTAAAAGAAGAGGATGTTAAAAGAATTCTTATAAAAGGAAATTACAATATTGAAAAGCCTTCTGAATGGAGCGATAAGGATTTAAAAAATTTTAGCCATGAATTAAGACATCTGACAAAACCTATGATTATAGCTGCAAACAAATGCGACAGGCCTGATGCTGCTGAAAATTTAAAGAAACTTAAAAAAGCTTATCCTGAACTAATGATTGTTCCTTGTTCTGCTGATTCTGAATTATCTTTAAGATTGGCTAACAATGCGGGTTTGATTGAATATATTCCTGGAGAAAATCATTTTAAAATGTCAAGAACCCTCGGACTAAAGTCTAGAGCGTGTTCTCGGGTTCTTGAGCACCATCAAGATTTGAATTTGACCAACTATGATAAAACAAATGCAAATCTTGAGGTTTTAAAAGAACTTTCTGAAAAACAGAAAATCGCCCTTAATTTAATAAATGAAAATGTTCTTGAAGTTTATGATTCAACAGGAATACAGGAAGTTTTAAACAAAGTTATTTTTGATTTATTGAAATACATTGCAATTTTTCCAGCTGGTGCTCACAAGCTTGCTGATTCAAAAGGAAATATCCTTCCTGATTGTTTTTTATTGCCTGATGGCTCAACTGCCCTTGATTTTGCATTTGCAATCCATACTGATTTGGGAAAGAATTTCATAAGGGCAATTAATGCCAAGACAAAAATGGTTGTTGGAAAAGAGTATAAACTGAAGCATAGGGATGGGCTGGAAATTATAACTAGATGAAATTGAAGTATATTTTTGATGAAACTTTATTAGTAATGTTTATGCAGGTTTTGTTGTGTAAAGAGAAATATAGAAATTGAAAAACAATTATTTAAACAATGCTTCTTAAGGCATAACTTATATTTTAAAAATCTATTTAATGTTTAATTATAGTATTCATCAATTATGTTTTAAAACATATTTTTATATTCAAGTATGTTTATAAATTAATTCCTTGATTTTTATGTATTTATAAAAAAATTAAGATGACTGAAAGATTAAAATTAACTGCTGAACAAAGAACAAAATTAATAAATAAGATTAATTCTGATAATTCAGGTCTTATTTTTGTTGGAAAATATGTGATGGATAAATATTGTGTTAACAGACTATTTGCACCAGGAATATTATTTGAGGATGAAGTTGTTTTTTATCATGCTGAATACAGTAAAGAATTAAATGAGCCTGCCCATAATAAAATTAGGCAACTATACAGAGAGGTTACAGGATAGTGATAATAAAACATGGCTGAAAAATTTGTTTATTCATTTAAAGAAGGAAATAAAGAAATGAAGGAATTGCTCGGAGGAAAAGGAGCAAATCTTGCTGAAATGACTTCTATTGGATTGCCAGTTCCTCTTGGATTCACAATTACTACAAGAGTGTGTGATTTTTATTATAAAAATAATAAAAAGTTGTCTGCTGAAATACAGGAACAGATTTTTACAAAATTAAAGGAACTTGAGATAGAAATGGGGAAAAGACTTGGAGATAAAAATGACCCTTTGCTGGTTTCTGTGAGAAGCGGTGCTGCTTCATCAATGCCTGGAATGATGGACACTATCTTGAATTTGGGGTTAAACGATGAAACTGTTGAAGGCTTGGCTATTAAAACAGGAAATCCGAGATTTGTCTATGATTCTTACAGAAGATTCATACAGATGTTTGGAGATGTTGTAATGGGAGTTGAGCATAAATTCTTTGAAGAAATTATTCATAGAATCAAAAGCCAGAAGATGATAAAATTTGACAATGAACTGAATGTTGATGATTTAAAGAGATTGATTGAAATGTACAAACAATTAATTAAAATGAAAACTAATAAGATGTTTCCTTCTGATGTTCATGAGCAATTGAGCATGGCTATAGATGCTGTTTTTAATTCGTGGAATAATGACCGGGCAATAACTTATAGAAGGTTGAATAACATTTATGGTTTAATTGGAACTGCTGTCAATATACAGTCAATGGTTTTTGGAAACATGGGAGAAGATTCTGGGACAGGAGTTTGTTTTACAAGAAATCCTTCAACAGGAGAAAACAAATTTTATGGAGAGTTTTTAATGAATGCACAGGGAGAGGATGTTGTTGCTGGAATAAGAACTCCCAGAAAGATTGAAGAACTGGAAAGCATAATGTCTGCAAATTATTCTCAATTGGTTAATGTCAGAAAAATTCTTGAAGCTCATTACCGAGATATGCAGGATATTGAATTTACAATTGAAAAGGGAAAATTATATATTTTGCAGACAAGAAATGGAAAAAGAACAAGTCAGGCTGCTGTAAGGATTGCAGTTGAAATGGTGGAAAATGGAATGATAAGCAAGGAAACTGCTTTGATGAGAGTAGAACCAAGTTCTTTAAATCAATTATTGCATAAACAATTGGACAATAATTCAAAGAAAAATATGAAAGTATTAGCAAAAGGTTTGCCTGCTTCTCCTGGCGCTGCTGTTGGAAGGGTTGTTTTTAATGCAGAAGATGCCTATGAATGGGCTGTAAAAGGGGAAAAAGTTGTTTTAGTAAGATTAGAAACAAGTCCTGAAGATATTGAAGGAATGCACTCTTCGCAGGGAATTTTAACTGGCAGAGGTGGAATGACTTCACATGCAGCTGTTGTTGCCAGAGGAATGGGGAAATGCTGTGTTGCAGGATGTTCAGATTTGATTATAAATGAAATTGAGAAAATAATTGAAATAAATGGAGCAAGAATAAGAGAAGGGGAATTTATAACTTTAGATGGAAGTTCTGGAGAAATATTCTTAGGAAAATTAGAATTAGTTGAGCCAATTTTATCTGGAAATTTTGGAAAAATAATGCAATGGGCAGATGAATACAGGAAAATAGGTGTAAGGACAAATGCTGACACTCCTAAAGATGCCTCGACTGCCATAAAATTTGGAGCAGAAGGAATTGGATTATGCAGAACAGAACATATGTTTTTTGAAGAATCCAGAATAAAAGTAATGAGAGAAATGATTTTATCAAATACAAAGCAAGAAAGAGAAAGGGCTTTGTTAAAGCTTCTTCCAATGCAAAGAGGAGATTTTTATTCTTTATTTCAAATAATGAATGGATTGCCTGTTACAATCAGGTTTTTAGATCCTCCTTTGCATGAGTTTTTGCCAAAGGAAGAGGATAAAATTCAGGAATTAGCAAGGGAAATGGGTGTTAGTGTAGAAGTGTTAAAAGATAAAACAGCTGAACTGCATGAATTTAATCCAATGTTAGGGCACAGAGGATGCAGATTAGGGATTACTTTTCCTGAGATTACTGAAATGCAGTCAAGGGCTGTTTTTGAAGCAGCTTCTGAGATAATAAAGGAAGGAAAATCTATTGTTCCTGAAATAATGATTCCGATTGTTGGAAATATAAAAGAATTTGAGCATCAGAAGAAAATAGTTGATGAAACAGCTAGAAAAGTTATGAGAGAAAATAATGTCCTTATTGAGTATAAAACTGGAACAATGATTGAGGTTCCAAGGGCTGCTGTGACTGCTGATGAGTTAGCTGAAAAAGCTGAATTTTTTTCTTTTGGCACAAATGATTTGACTCAAATGGGATGCGGTTTTTCAAGAGATGATTCTGCAAAGTTTCTAAAAGAATATGTTGAATTAGGAATCTATAAAAGAGATCCTTTTGAAACAATTGATCAGGAGGGAGTTGGTGAATTGATGAAAATTGCAGTTCAAAAAGCAAAGCCTGTTAGAGAGAATATAAAGTTAGGAATCTGCGGTGAGCATGGAGGAGATCCTGAAACAATAGAATTTTGTCATAAAATAGGATTAAGTTATGTTTCATGTTCACCTTTTAGAGTTCCTATTGCACGATTAGCCGGAGCGCAGTCTTCAATAAAAGAAAAAAAGAAAATTGAAGAAAATGCTTATAAGAAAATGATTAAAGAATCAATTATTGAAATTAGAAATAAATTTGGTGAGAGAATTTCTATTGATGAATTGGAAAATGAACTTTATAAAAAGATAAATCCTAAGGCTGTGGAAAACCTATTCACACAGGAAATCTTACAAAATTAATTTCTAAGAAATTAAAAATTAGAATATGTCTATGTGAATAGGTTTTAAAGAGTGCTTGATGAATTGTTAAATTAAAATGCTGGATAAATTATTAAGAAAAAAAGAGTGAAAATGGAATTAATAAGACTGAGTTATGATAGAAAAAAAAATTCTTTTAGAGTTTATGGAAGTGAATTTGGACTTTCTAGTGTTGTACGTTTAACTCCTGTTTTTAGTGCAAATGATTCTAGTGATGTTGAAAGAGAAGCAAGAGATTTACAATCTACTTATCCTGTTAATGCTTATTTGCTAGATAGCAAAGGGTGCAGAGCAAGATTGTATTTTTTGTCAAAAGAGGAATATGTTCAATCAATTGAAGTTAGAAAACTTGTTGAAGACGAACGATTGAGATGAGATATAAGCAGGATTGATAAAAGATTAATTATTGGATTAAGAGTAGGAGTTGAAAGATAAGACAATCGGTTTCAGATTCTGTTTTATTTGGAGAATTAACTGATATAAATCTTAAATAATTATCAAATTATGTTTTAGTTAATCATTATGATGAAAGAGCGTATAGATTTTTAGAATACAGAGGCGGGATATATGACTAGATTTTAACACATAAAAAATGCTCTTTGCGTACGCTATGGGCTTTAGTCCATAAAAAGCAAAGGCATTTTTGGGGTAATCAAGAACCAAACACGCCATATGAAACAAAAAAAATATTTTTACTAATTATTATAAGATTGGAAAATGCTTTTTGTTTGCTTTAGCCCATGATTCTTGACAGCTTGCTGAAAAAGAGATGCTCAAGAAAGAATAGAAAGGACATTTATATTAATTCTAAATTATAAGTAGGAAAAAGTTTAAATAGTAGTTCTTACTATAAATTTGTATGATAATTAGACGGGAAATTGGAGAAAAGGGACAGGTAGTAATACCAAAAGATATTCGCGAACATTTAGGATTAAATATAGGAGTAAATATAATCTTTGAGGTTAGAGATAATGAAGTTGTTTTAAAAAAAGAAGATGATGCTTCAAAAATTGTAGAAGATTTTTTTAATACACCTAAAATTAAAAGAAAGATAGATGTCAAAGAATTAAAAAAGATATATAAAGAGCAATATGAAGAAGAAGTACATTGATGCTAATATATTTATACAAGGAATTTTAAGAAATGATAATAATTCTAAAAATGTGATATTAAAAATTGCAAATAAAGAATTTATAGGAGTAACATCAGTTTTAAGTTGGGATGAAATAACCTTCATCGTTAAAAAATTTTTAGGTAAAGGACTTGCAGAGATTGAGGGAAAGAAATTTTTTAGTTTACCTAATTTTATATTTGTTGATGCAAAAAAAGATATAATTATCAAAGCTCAAAAATTATTTGAAGAATATAATCTGATGCCTAGAGATGCAATTCATGCTGCTACAGCTATTTATTTAAATATTGATGAAATGATTTCTGAAGATATTGATTTTGATAAGATTAAAGAATTAAAGAGAATAAATCCAGTTAATGTTTGATGGTTTGTAGCAAGGAAGTTTTAATTAATGTTATGCAGGATGGGTTGTTGGTTTTGAAAAACAATTAATTCTAAATATTATAAATTGCGTCTAGAAAATTATAGGGAATAACATTAATTTTCGTATATTTATTATGTTATTCCCCAATACAAGAAAATTCATTCAGAGGAATTTTCTGTACAGAAAATCTTCCTGAAAAGATTTTCTTGTATTGAAGTTATTTGCTATAATAATATACTTATTTGATAGAATATTATTTCAAGGAATTCAAGATGTCTTTAGTTATCTTATCAATATTTTGCTCACCATTGATTTTTATTAGAATATCTTGATATTCTTTTAAAATCGGCTCTGTTTCGTTATGGTAAATTTCAAGCCTCTTTTTTATTGCCCGCTCATTATCATCTGTTCTTCTGACTAATTTTCCTCCGCATAAATCACAATGAAGCGGGTTCTTTGGCTTTGGTTCTGTAAAAATATTATAACTTTCATTGCATTTTTCACAGCTCACTCTTCCTGATAATCTTTTTATTGCTTCTTGGTCTGACAAAGTTATTTCAATAACTTTGTCAATGTCTGTTATTGTTTTAAATAAACTGGCTTGATTTAGATTTCTTGGAAAACCATCTAAGATAAAACCTCTTTTGCAGTCAGGCTGAAAAATTCTTTTTTTTAATATCTTTAAGGTTAGTTCATCTGGAACTAATTTACCCTGTTCCATGTATTCATCTAATTCTTCTTTTAATTCCTCTTCTGCATTTCTGAATAAATCTCCTATTGAAATGTGAGGGATATTCAATTGTTTAGACATTATTGCTGCCTGAGTTCCTTTGCCTGAACCTTGGGGGCCGATAAATAAGAGTTTCATGTATTTGAAAATAAAATCTAGTTTTTAAATTATATTATAAAGGTTAATAATGTTTATGAGTTATTGATTGATATCTGTATTGTAAGGGGGCAGTTTAGTGCGGAATTCTACTAATTCCCATTGATTATTCTTGATTTAAGCATGTTTGTGGATTTATATATTTCTAATTTGCAGGCAAATCATTTAGGAAGTCTTAGACATATGTATGAAGGAGTGATTGGAAGTTATTTATCTCATAATCTGACTTTTAGAGACAAGATACAAGAGATGTTCTTTATAGAAAAGGAGAAGTTTATTATGTTATAAAAGAAGTTTAAGTTTTGACAATAACCGAACTTGGTAATGGACAAGAAAGAGTAAGGATTATTGTTCATAGAAAAAGAAAACAGGAAAGCTTTATCATGAAATGGGCTAAGGAGATTTCAAAAGAAACCAAAATTCCTGTTTCAGCTGGACATGAAAAGCCTGAAAAATTTATTATTCTGGATTCTTCCAATACTCCCTCTTGAAAATTGGCAAGAGCACCCTTTTCTCTTCATATAAAAGATTGGAATACTTTAGATAGTGTTTTTATGTTCCTCTTGCTGTTAATGAATTTGGGGATAAGGATTTGATTAAAAAACTTAGTCCTGATAGGGTTTTGAAGGATTTGGAAAGGTATGAGAAGTTGTTATAGAGATTGAAGCTTTAATTCAGGAATTCTTTTAAAATGATTAATATTATTTGTTAAGAGAGGTTCATCATTGGTTATGGCTATGGAAGCAATCATTATATCTGCTAAATCTAATAATTCTCCTTTTGATTTTAGGTTTTCTAAAATTTCTGCTGCTTTTTTTGATGATGAAAGATTAAAATTGTAAATTTTTAAACTTGAAAATAAAACATTAAGGGGTTTAATTGAATCTATATTTTCAGATTTTATAACACCCCTAAATAATTCAAAAGAATTTACAGAAGTTGTTGCCAAAAAATTATTAATATCTTTTAATTCTTTTATCTTTTTTACAGCATATTCTTTTTGTTTTAAGAAATCTATTAATATATCTGTATCTATGCAGACCATTATTTGAATCTCCTTGAACTGATTTTTCTTTCTTTGTATATTTCTCCTTTAATTTTATCAGTATCTATATTTTTCCATGCGCCAGCCAAGTCCATTATAGATTTTTTCTTTTTTTCTTTTGTTAGCTCTATAATTATTTCTGTAAAAGAAGAGCCATCTTTTATCCTGCTTAATTCTTCGTATGCTTCATCTGATATAGAAATTACTTTTGTCATATATGTATACATACATACATACATGTATATAAATGCTTCGATTTTACCTTGAAAGTAAATTAACAGTCGAGGATTTAAAGATAAGGATTTTTGCAGTTGATTATTATAGGAATTTAAGAAGGAAAAGAAAGTAAAAATTTAAAACTCTCTTTTTCTTTTATTTTTTAATGATACTCCATATTAAAATTCATCCTAATTCTGGAAGAGAAGAAATTATTAAATTATCTGAAGATTCATACAAAGTGTATTTAAAAAAACAAGCAACAGGCAATAAAGCGAATATTGAGCTCTTAAAATTCCTTAAGAAATATTTTTCAAAGGACATAAAGATTATTAAAGGCCTGAAAAGTAGAAATAAAGTTATAAAAATAGGGGAGTAAAAAATGGAAATTTATTATGGTTCAAATGAAAAAGGAGCAGTGGTTATTTATGCTTCATATTATTTTGCTGGAATGTCTTTGAATGGAATAAGTTTTAGATTTAGGTTTGATTTTCCATTTTTAGACAGACTAGCTAAAAGCAGATTAAATTTCGAGGATTTAGCTAAAAAAGGATGGGATATTCAAAAAGTTGATGTTGGTTATCACTATTTAGATTTTTTATTAAATTCAATATATTCTAAATCAGAAGAAAGAATTAATAATGATCTTGATGGAATTGTTGAACTTGCAGATGGTTTTTGTAGGCAGAATATAAGGAATTTAGAATATGATGATGGATATTCTGAAATGGATACAGAAGAAGAATGCAGGGAAGACAAATGGTGGGATTTTGGGTTGCCACCTCCTTTTTTAAGCGAAAATATTAATTGGACTCAAGAGGATTATGAGGATTAAATGGGAATAAAATATGAATTAGCAGAAGATTTGCAGGAACAGGTAAATGATATAGCAAAATTATTGTTTCCTCATGTTAAACTGGATTCTGTGGTATGTTTGAGAAGTTATGGAAGTTCTTCAAGAGGAACAATTGCTCGTTGCCATGCTCTTGGAAAAGCAATGCAATTAGCTTTGGGAAGAAAAGGATTTTATGCAATAGAAGTTATATCAAGGAGATTTGATAAAATGTCTGAAGTTGATAAAGTAAAAACCCTGATTCACGAATTAATGCATATCCCTAAAACTTTTGGAGGAGGGTTTATCCATCATGATGTTGTTCATGAAAGAAATGTTGAGATGATGTTTCAAAGATATATTAATCTTAGGAAAAAAGAGAGGTTTGTCAATTCAATAATAAAAGGTGAGGGTGCTGAAAAGGCAAGAGAGGAGTCTAAAAGGATTGAGATTGACACATTAAAAAAGAAGTGGTGGTTTTAACCTAAAAATATTTTATTAATGTTATAGTCAAGAACACATGAAAATCTGCAGGATTTTCTGTGCAGAAAATTCTTTTGAAAGAATTTTCTTGCATTGAATATTGAGCCGTTATGCCTTGACTATCAAGGGAAAAACATAAGTTTTTACTCAATTATTTATGTTTTTCACTATAATTATGAAAAGGTATTCTAGAGCCTGTGTTGTTAATGTTAAAATTTATATTGAGACTCATACATTCGTCTCTTTTAAGTTGTTTATATTCTGAAGGATAGCAAGTTCATTATTTTTAAAATAATCAAGAGATAGCAAGAGTTTTGAATAACTAATATTTCACTTTATGAACTGATTGTTTCTTAACTTTAACTTTGCACATTAATTAAACTATAAGATATTTTGATTAGACTTTGTCTTTCAAAATTTATTTAGTTGATAGTATTAACTTTATATATTCTTTATTATTATTAATAAAAAATGGAATTTAATTTTAAATACAAAGAGAAGCATTTTAGTATTGATGTTGAAAAATGTGAAAATTATTTTTCAAGGGCAATTGGGCTTATGTTTAGAAAAAAATCAAAATCGCTTTTGTTTGTATTTAGAAAGCAAACAAAACAACCAATACATTCCTTTTTTTGCAAACCTTTTATTGCAATTTGGTTTTATGATAGAAAAATTATTGATATTAAATTTGTAAAACCTTGGCAAATTTCAGTTTTTCCTCTAGGAAAATTTGACAGATTATTGGAAATTCCTGTTAATAACAATGATTTTGATTCTGTTAAATTCTTAATTCAAAAGTAACACTCGACGACAAAATTTTGTCGTCGGAAAGTAGAAAGGTTTAAATACTATATTATATATTTTAATATAATCATATTCGACAAAAGGAGGTAACCTCAAAAATCTTTCAGAAGATTTTTGATGGCTATCAAAATTTTATTAAATGAAAGGAGGAAAATTTTGAAGAAATGGGATCTGTTATTGCAAAGAATGTTGTTAAGAGAAAACCTGGGTATCTTTACTATGTTGATGGTAAAGGAAATGTTTGCGAGGCAAAAATGGCTAGAGGCGGAAAAAGAAAGAAGAGATAATAATATTCATATCTTCTGGGGAAAAGAGAGGTGATATTTTCTATTTTTTTTCTTTTTGGTGATTTTTTATATTTTTTTTTGGTAATATTTTTGCTTTTATTTTATTGATAATTTTTTTATATTAAAATCCATAAGGTTTATGCAGATTTAGTCTCGTGAATCTTAAAAATCCCTGGTATTTACTTGGACATTTAAAAGGATTTCTTTTGAAGAATAATCCTCCTGTGATTCTATTTGGGATGCTTGAATCAACATAAGAATATTGTATACAATCTTCTGTTCTTATTCCATGAACATGCAATCCATATTTTAATTTAATAATTGTTAATGGATCGGTATTTTGATGTGCGTCTGAAAAGAATTCTGTTTCTGAATTTAGTTGAAAATTTTTTATGCCTCCAGATTTTGGATAAACTAATATTCCCAAACACGTTGGAGAATCCTCTTTGAATTGTTTTATTCTTTCTTGTGTTGCAAGAAAAGCCTCTAAATGAATGTCTTCAAGATCTCTGACAGGTGTAATTTCTGATAAAACTAATTTTATAAATTTTTGAATTTTTTCTGGATTAAAATGTTCAAAAAATCTTATTGTTCTTCTGGTTTTTAAATAAACCTGATTTAAATCAGGACGGTAAGTTACAGACCCTATATTTTCCATAAATTTGCTTGGAAATTTTGTTTATAATAATTTATATACTATTGGATTATTTAGAAATTTATGAAAGCAATTATTTTAGCTGCAGGCTATGCAACAAGACTCTATCCTCTTACTTTGGATAAGCCAAAAGCTCTGCTTTTGATTAAGGATAAAGCAGTAGTTGAATATACTCTTAGAAAGATTGGGGATATAAAAGAGATTGACGAGGTTTTTATTGTTACTAATGACAAATTTTATGATATTGTTAATAGATGGGTTAAAAATAACAATGAAAAATTTAAATTTAGCCTAAAAGTTATTAATGATTTGACTAATTCAAATGAAGAAAGACTTGGGGGAATTGGAGATTTATGGTTTTGTGTTGAAAAGTCTAATATAAATGAGGATATTTTGATTTTAAACAGCGATAATCTTTTTGATTTTTCTTTAAAAGATGCTTTTGATTTTTTCCAGAGAAAAAAAGGCATTGTAAACGGTATTTATCTAGTTGAGAACAAAGAAGAAACAAAAAAACATGGAGTAGTTGAACTATTGAATGATAAAATTATTTCATTTGAGGAAAAACCTATTGAACCTAAAACCAATTTTACAAGCATAGGGGTTTATTTTTTTCCTGAAATTATTCTGCCTAAAATTAAAGAGTATCTTGAACAGGGAAATAATAAGGATGCTCCTGGAAATTTGATAAAATATTTTTTAGAGAGATTCAATGTTTATGGTTATTTGTTCAAAGGCAAGTTGTTTGATATTGGAAATATAGAGAGTTATAATGATGCAAACAAGGTTTGGAAGGGGTAAATAAACTAATAATTAAAGATAATAATTCTTTTAAATTAGTTAATAATGTTCGATAGATGGATTTAGAACATTTGGCTGGAGATGTTGTAGAGTTTCAATGGACTCAGAGAGGGTATAACAGATTTTGGCTTTTGCAATATGGGAGAGGTTTTGACTATAATAAACAGAGATATGTCGGTATTGGAAGATTTTTGTATGTTGATGAAGTTTTTAATTATGAATGGGATATAGTCTCATTGAGTTTTTCTAGTTTACATGTACAAAATGTTATTGAAGTTAACGAGAAGTATATAATCTGTGGAGAATTACGTGATAGAAATTCTTCAGGTAAGGGTCCTGCTATGTTTTTAGTTAATGAGGAACCTCTTGAAGAAATGAGAGAATGGTGGGAAGATGATTGGTGATGAAAACATTAATAAAACTATTTTTGATTACTAATTTATGATACTTGGAATTGAATCAACAGCACATACGTTTGGAATAGGGATAGTTGAGAAAGGCAAAATTCTTTCTAATGTCAAGGATGCTTATACAACTGAAAAAGGAGGCATTATTCCAATGGAAAGTGCAAAGCATCATGCAAGAGTTGCTGAAGAGATTTATAGAAAAGCTTTGAATGATGCAGAAATTTCTGAGAAAGAAATTTCTGCGATTGCAATATCCCAGGCACCTGGATTAGCACCATGTTTGCTTGAAGGAATGAAATTTGCAAAGAAAAAAGCTGTTGAATTAAATGTTTCTATAATTCCTGTAAATCATTGTGTCGCACATCTTGAAATAGGAAGACTTACTGGAGCAAAAGATCCTGTTTTGCTTTATGCTTCAGGCGCAAATACACAGATAATTGCTTATGCAGCTGGAAAGTACAGAGTTTTTGGAGAAACCCTTGATATTGGAATCGGAAATTTTATTGATATTTTTGCAAGGCATATTGGGTTAGGTTTTCCAGGAGGGCCTAAAATAATGGAACTTGCTAAGTCAGGAAAGTATGTTGAAATTCCTTATTCAATAAAAGGAATGGATGTTGCTTTTTCAGGTTTATTAACTAATTTAAAACAGAAGTTTGATTCAAAAAAATATAAAATTGAAGATTTATGCTATTCCTTGCAGGAAACTGCATTTGCAATGTTAATAGAAGCAAGTGAAAGAGCATTGGCTCATACTGGAAAAAAAGAACTGCTTATTGGAGGAGGTGTTGCATGCAATACTCGTTTGCAGGAAATGTGCAGAATAATGTGTGAAGAAAGAGGATGCAAACTCTTTTGTCCAGCAAATCAATTTTTAACGGACAATGGAGCCATGATAGCATATTTAGGGGAGATAATGTTTAACAAAGGAACCAAAATTGATATTAAAGATTTTGATAAGCTGGATATTAATTCAAGAGAAAGAACAGATATGGTTGAAGTGAAGTGGAGATGAATTCTGTTATACAAAATTATTTAAATTGTTATTTATATTTTGAATTATGAATTTTGCAATGACTGGACATAAAGGGCTGATTGGAAGCTTTTTGCTGAAAAAACTAATTGAAAGAGGAGACAAGCCGGTTTTGCTAGTTGATACAAGAGAAGGGAAAAATATTCTGGATATTGGCAATTATAATCTAAAAGATAAAATTGATGTTTTTATTCATCTGGCTTCTTTTTGCAAAATAAATAAAATTATAGAAAATCCCTTGCTTACTTTTGAAAACAATTCAAAAGGGATGGAAAGGATTATGGAATTTTGCAGAAAAAATGAAATCCCAAAAATGGTTTTTACTTCTTCGTCAAGGATATTGAGTAAAGAAAAAAATCCCTATACTGCAAGCAAAATTTATGGAGAAGAGCTTGTTAAAGGATATTTTCAATGTTATGGAATTGATTATGTTATAATAAGACCTTCAACTGTCTACGGCCCTTTTAATGATAAAACAAAACGATTAATTGATATATGGATTTTAAATGCCCTAAAAGGAGAAGAATTAAAGATTTATGGAAATGAAAACAAGACTCTTGATTTTACTTATATAGATGATTTTATTGAGGGATTTTTAATAGCAATGAATGAAAAAAATGAAGAATTTGATATTTCTTCTAGTGCTTCAGCTAAATTAAGTTATGTTGCTGATTTTATTATAAAACTTGCAGGACAGGGAAAAAAGGGTTTTTATGAACCTGAAATAGCCCAGCCGCAGGAAGTTGAACTTGATATTTATAAAATAAAAAATTTAGATTTTTATCCAAAATTTAGCATAGAAGAAGGAATCAAGAGGACTTTTGAGTGGTATAAAGAGAATTTTGAAGAGATTAAAAGAAGCAGATGATTATTTTGCTTTTTAAACAGGGCTGATTGTTTGATGAAGAATTATTCCATATACAGGATGTTTGAAAAAATTGGTATAATAATCTCTTGCATCTTGTTCATTCACAAAACTAAATCTTGTAATACTTTCAGATAACCTAGGATGCAAAGGAACATTTGCTCCTGTTGCAAAATAACTTTTTGGGGTATTATCATAGACCAAAACCTTTTTTTCATGTAGATATTTAAGAATATTATCCATTAGTGAATTAAAAGATCTGTTGCTCATTATTCTTGAATCTCTTTCAGCTATTGCAAGAGCTTTCCAATCAACTCGAATTTGTCCATCCTCTTCATTTACATATTGTTTTGCTCTTTCTTCTAAGCTTACTAGCATAATTAATAATAATCTTTAAGGTTTAAAAGAATAATTATAATAGATTATACTATGTAAAAAATTCATATGTAACGTAAACTTCAAATCTTACATTTCTTTCGCCTCACTTAAATTCGGCTCAATTTATTCTTGCTCAACAATCTCGCTATTATATTATTAATAAAAAAGTATTAACTCTACATCGAAGATGGAGAGCAAATGTTAAGATGACATTAACATAAATTTATAGGAAGTTTTATAAACCCTTTTTTAATCGTGTATTTATCAATGACCTAAATTAGGGAGATACATAAGATTTCTCTAATTATATTTTGGGTTTGAATAAAATAAATAAAAATAAAAACTAAAATGGCTTCAGTATATGACATAATTGAAAAGGCAAGAAAGACTGGAAAAATTGAAAAAGGAACAAACGAAGTTACAAAGGCAATTGAGAGAGGGACTGCTAAATTAGTTGCCTATGCTGCTGATGTTGATCCTAAAGAAATTGTCCAGCATATTGCTATACTCTGCAAGGAAAAAAATATACCTTGCTTTGAAGCAGATAAAAAAGAAAAACTTGGCATTGCAGTTGGGATTGGAGTTCCTTGTGCTTCTGTATGCATTATTAATGCAGGAGATGCTGAAAAAGATCTTGAAAGTTTTGTAAGGAGCAAGAAGTAATAGTTTAACATGGAAGAAATGTCTACACATTTCTAATATGATTAAATTTTAACAAATTTAACATGGGAGGATCTGGAAAGCAAAAAAAACAAGTGCAACAACAGTCAGCTGCGAAAGGTGCTGAATCTATTTTATCTGAAACAGCTGTGCCAGGAGTTGTTGAAGGAATTCTTGGAAGAACCGGAGCGAGAGGAGAAGTAACTCAGGTTAAATGCAGGGTTTTACAAGGTTATGACAAAGGAAAAACCATGAGAAGAAATGTCAAAGGTGCTGTGAGAAAAAAAGACATTCTAATGCTAAGAGAAACTCAGATTGAGGCAAGGAGATTAAAAACTAAACTTACTAAGGGAGCTTATTAATATGGAATATTATACTAACGATACAATAATAGCAAGGATGACAGCTGGATATAATACGGGAGGACATTATGAGCAGAGTTGCAATAATAAAACTATTAACCCTGTTCAACTTAAATTTACCTGTTTAGATGCTTTATTAATTAAATTATTAGAATTAAGGAGATAATCATGCCAGCATGTTCATTTTGCAAAAAAATGTTTAAAGAGCCAAGAGGATTAACTATGTTCACTTTTGACGGCAGAGCTGTAAATTACTGCTCAAGCAAGTGCAGAAAAAATTCAGCATTAAACAGAGACCCTAGAAAAGTTAAATGGATTAAAAAAGACAAAGAGAGTGCAAATGTTCTGGAAGGGTCTTCTAATAGTCATAGCAATAGTAATTTAGAAAGTGTGAATAAAAAGAGTGATTAATTTTATAGCTAAATAATAATTAAAAGATAATATTAAATAATAAGAAATAAAAATTTATTAGTAAGATAAAAAATTGAGAGATACGCGAGATAATTATTTAATCTATAGTTCTATAATTGGTTCTAAGATATCTACTGCCTTTAGGTGTGTGGATGTCATAAAGGAGTTATAAATAGTTTTTGAAAGAACCCTCTAAAAGTTTATATATTTTCATTTTTTGTGATATTCATTAAAAGATGAGCACTAATTATTATCTTAATAGATTAAAAAGTATATTGGGTTTAAGTTTATCATTGGCAAAAGCTGATTTTAAATTAAGGAATGAAGGCAGTTATTTAGGGATTTTTTGGTATTTGTTAGACCCTCTCACTCTTTTTATTATAATTCTTGCGATAAGCAATTCTTTTGTAAACCTGTCAAATAATTTGAACGCAAACTATCCAATTTATCTTCTTATTGGCTTGATAATGTTTAATTTTTTCAGGCAGGCAACTGTCCTTTCCGTCAATGTTATATCTTCAAATTCTTTTTTTATAAAATCAATTAAAGTAACTCAAGAATCTTTGGTTATCTCTTCTATTTTGCAGGCATTATTCAGCCATTTTTTTGAAATAATTTTATTAATAATATTTATGATTATTTTCAAGGTTTCTTTAATAGGATTAATTTATTATCCTTTTCTTTTATTTTTTCTTTTATTGTTCATTATAGGAATTTCTTTTATTTTAGCAACTATTGGAGTTTATATTATTGATATGGAAAATGTCTGGAATGTGCTTACCAGACTGCTCTGGTTTTTAACTCCTATATTTTATATTACAAATCCTGGAACTAAGCTATATCTGATAAATTTGTTTAATCCAATGTTTTATTTTATTGAAATCACAAGAGGATTTATTTTAAAAAGCAACATTGAATTTTTGATGATGGCTCTTTTGATAATTGGAAGCATTTTAATTTTTATCATAGGAATTTTAATTTTTAATAAATACAAGGATTATTTTGCAGAAATGGTGTAAAATAATAAAAACGCTAAAAAAATGGAACTGATAAAAACTAACAGTCAACAAAGAGAATTTATTTCAAATTTATCTTCATATAAAATTATTAATTTGCCTTTAAATTCTTCAGGCTTAATTTTATCAAGCAACTCAGAAAATTTATTTAATAGTATTTCTGGTTTATCTTGCGGAATTCTTAACCAAACAACCGAGAATATTTTTTCTTTTGAAAATTTTGGAGAATTAGTAAAATGCCGGTCATTTGATATTAGCACTCTTTGTTCTAATTTAGAGAATTCTGCTAGCGTTCCATTAGAAAGCTCTTTGGGTTTAAATACAACATCAAATCCTTTTTGTTTGAGAAACTTTAATAATTCCTTTTTTACATTTTCATCTAATAAAAATTTCATTTTAGATTTATATTTGAATCAATCTAAATTCTTTTTCAGCAAGTTGAGCAGCGAATTGCAAAGCTGCTTTAACATGTTCTTTTTTAAGAGGGACAAGGAAATAGTTCAGAATTTCTTCAATTGGAATTCCAGCTTCAAGCAATTCAAGGACTTGCCAGACCATAATTCTTGTATCTTTAAAAGTGGGAGTTCCTCCACAAATTTCACTGTCTGCAACAATATAAGGGTTAATTTCAATTCTCATTGTAAAAGTATTAAAAATAAGGATTATAAAAAACTTTCGGTGGATATTAGTAATGTTATGAGGGATGGAGCGAATGGAGTAAGTGGGAGCAATGATGAGCAACAATTAACTACTAATCCTCAATCCTCTCTTGCTTATGATGTCCAGACTGATAATACCCCTACCAAAGCTGACAATGAATTAATTAATAAAAAATAACTGAGCAAAGCTCAGCTGAAAGTATGGTTAATATTATGCAAGATAATGATGAAGTGGCAAGTAATATGGGGGCAGGTAAGGCAAGTATAGAAGAGATAGCAAATAATAAAAAAATAGATTTGTCTAAATTCTCTCTTTATAAACTCGCCTGCTCACTTATTTCAAAGTTATTTATTATTAATATTATTAATAATCAATATAAAAATAAAAAAAGGAGTTAATAAATAAAAATGGAAGAAGATAAATTTAGGATTATTGCAGAAAACATAAGCAAGAAATTTAAAAGAGATTTTAAGAAAAGAGACGGCATATTAGGAAAACTTTTAGGTTTTTTAGATAAAGGGCCTTATGCTTGTTTTTATGCTTTGAATGATGTTTCTTTTAATGGAAAAGCAGGAGAGGTTATTGGAATTATTGGAAGAAATGCTTCTGGAAAAAGCACTTTACTCAGAATTCTTGCAGGAATCTACAAGCCAAATAATGGAAATGTAAAAATCAATGGAAGAACAGTTTATCTTGGAAGTTTTAATCCCGGATTAAAAACCAAATTAACAATGAGAGAGAATATTTATTTAACTGGCTCTATAATGGGTTTAAGTCAGTCAGATATAAAAAGAAAATTTGATGAGATAGTAGATTTTTCAGGATTAAAAGATTATGTTGATGCAAGACTTTACCAGTTTTCAACTGGAATGATTACAAGATTGAATTTTTCAATAATGCTTTTCTGCGTCAAGCATCAGAATCCAGATATTCTGCTTTTGGATGAAATATTTTCAGCAGGAGGTGATGCTGAATTTAGGGAAAAAGCAATTAAAAAAATGGAGGAACTTATTAAAGGAGGGGCAACTGTTGTTTTAGTCAGCCATGACCTTGCTATTTTGGAGAAATATTGCGATAGATTGATATTATTAGATAATGGAAAGGTTATAAGGGAAGGAAAGCCGAGAGAGGTAATTGAGGAGTATATGGATAGTATTAAATAAAAAGGTTTTATTATATGAAAACAGCTATAATCACTTACATAGACGATAATGTATCAGAAAATTTTGAAAAAGATTTTTTATATACTTTGAGGGATATTGCAAAATATAATGGCAAAGTTTATGTTATATACTATGGAAAAAATAAAAGATTCATAGAAAAGATAAAAAGAAAATACCGAGTAAATGTTATTCCTGCAATTAAAAGGTTAAAAGTTTCTAATCAAAGAAATATGGAAATTGTGAATGTTATTGATAATCTGCCAAAGGACATAAGCAATATCATGTGCATTGATGGCGGGGATGTTTGGTTTCAAAATCCAATAGATGGTATTTTTGAACTTACTGAAAATAGTTATGGATTTGTTGAAGAAAATGAAAATGAAAATGCTGATGATAGATTTAATTTATTTTGCATTAATCAGATTAAAGACAAAAAACTGAGAAATTTTTTTTTTAAAAAAGCAAAAGGATTTAAGCTTGTAAACAGCGGGATGATAGTCGGAAGAAAAGATAGGGTAAGAAACATCCTTAAAAATATTGCAGAACTGACTCAAAAAATAAATCAAAACTTTTTTGCACTAGATCAGGTAATTTTCAATTATTTTGTTAGAGAAGATGGTAGAGGAATCATTATCCCTCGAAAATATAATTATTCTTTGATAACCAATACGAATCAGTTTATCATTAAGAATAGCCTATTTTATGATGAAAACAATGAATTGATTGTCATTGTCCATAATTCAGGCTCAGTTTCAAGATTGTTTCCAAACGGCAGGAGAGATATAAAATCTGTTCCAAAGTTTGAAAAAAAGCTTCCCGGAACTTTTTGGGGTATTACAACCTTTTTTAATCCTGCTAGATACAAAAATAAAATAAAAAATTATAAGAGATTTAGAGAACATACTAAGATGCAGGGATTAAATCTTTTAACAGTTGAATTAGCGTTTGGCGATAGGCCGTTTGAACTGAATAAAAATGACGCAGATATTTTAATCCAATTAAGAACAAATAGCATTTTATGGCAAAAAGAAAGAATGCTTAATATAGGATTAAAAAATTTACCAGATAATTGTGATAAGTTTGCCTGGCTTGATGCAGATATAAGATTTTGCAATGATAACTGGATTAAAGATACCTGCAGAATTTTAGAATCTTATGTCATTGTTCAGCCATTTGAATCTGTCATCAGATTACCAAGAGGAATTTATTATATGAATCCAAAAAAAATTTCTTTTAGTTTGGACATTGAAAAAGAAGGCTATAAATCTTATGGAATGGCATACAGAATTTCCCAGCTTGGAAAAAGGGCATTAAAAAATATGTCTCTATACGGGCTTTCTGGTCTTGCTTGGGCAGCTAGAAGAGATGTTTTTGAAAAAAATGGGCTTTTTGACAAATCAATTTTTCCATTTAGCGATTTGTTCATGGCACATTCATTCTACAATACAGATGATTTTAGCGCAGATGTTGAATATTTTATTAATAATGATTTGGTAAAAGCTTGTCTTTTGGATTGGGCAGGAAAAATAAGGAAAATTGTAAAAGACAGTGTTTATTTTACAGAAGGTTCCTTGTTACATTTCTGGCACGGTTATTTAAAAAATAAAAATTATCCTGAATGCAAAAGAATTTTAAATAAATATAACTTTAATCCAGATAAAGATATTAAAATAGATTCCAATGGTTGCTGGGTTTGGGGTTCTGAAAAGCCAAAACTTCATAAAGAGCTTGAAAGATATTTTTTTTTGAGGAATGAAGAAGAATCTATTTTCAATGAATTTTCAAATATTTTTATCAAATTCAAAACAGATTTTTATTATAAGTTCGATAGGTGCAAGGGGTTGCTTGGGATTTTTCTTTTAAGGAATTATCCAGATATTTTTTTTAAATTAAAGAAAGTCGAAGATTTTATTACACCTTTAAATGAAGATTGTATTAGAAAAATATTGAAAGACAAATGGATTGATTATAAATCAGATAATTATCCCAAAGATAGAAGGATGGAAATACTCAAGGAAAATGACATTGAATGTATGAGCACAGAAAACATTTGTTTTTTGATTAATGACCTGGTCAGAATGTTTGCAAAAAATGGTACTTATCTTGAAGTTGGTACTTACAAAGGAGGTAGTTTGTTAAGTGCAGCCCTATTTAATCAATCTATAAGGTGTATTGGAATTGATAATTTTTCACAATTTAATGAGGATTTAAATACTGAAAATACATTTAGAAAAAATTTAGCCAATTTTAAAAATCCGAAAAATATTGAATTTTATAATGGCAATTATAAAACGGTGATTAAAGAAATTTTTTTAAAGGAACCGAATTTAAAAATTAATGTTTATTTTTATGATGGAGATCATTCTTATAAAAATCAGATTACCGGTTTAAATTTAATGTTGCCTTATTTTGCAGAAAAATGCCTTATTTTTGTTGATGATATTAATTGGAAAAGAGTTGAAAAAGCAAATAAAGATTTTATCAGACAAAATCCTGATTTTAAGTCTGTTTTTAAGATAAAAACCAAGGGAAATTGTTCTAAAAACTGGTGGAATGGTATAGAAATTTTAGCCAGAGGATTATAGTTATAAACTCAAAAGAAAAATTCTTAAATTTTAATGTGTAGTATAAACCTCATCATGAATTTGGTGATTTAATAACCCCCCAAATAAGTCCTAATTTCCATGAAATTGCAGAAATTACTAGAAAAAGCTTATGATTATCATTTTTGGTTGTGAATATTTTAATGAGCAGTAAAATAGTACCTAGATTATTTTTTATACTAAAATCTTTCATCATTATTTCATCCTTAAAATTTATGTTTTTCTTATGTTTTTTATATATCTGGGCATTCCAGTAAGCTCGATTAAATTGTAATTTAGCCCATTTAAAAAAAGAATTCTTATGCAAATGCTTTACTTTAATTTCTATTAAAAATTTTACTTTAACATATTCTCTCATTCTTAAAGCTAAATCATAATCTTCAAGGTTTCCCAAATTTTCATCAAACATTAATTCTTTCATTAGTTTAGATTCTATTGCGAAATTCTTGCTATCAAGACTGGCTGTATAACCCTTTTTTAGATGGTTTTGAATAAAATTTAAGTTAGCATTTTGTATGTTTTTTGTCCAGTAATTTCCTATAAAATCTTCTTCAAATCCCATAACTGCTTTTTCCTTTCCATCCCTTATCTTTTGCGTTATCTTTTTTATCCAGTCTTGTGAAGCTATACAGTCGCTGTCTATCATAGCAATAATTTTTCCTTTTGCCTTTCTTATTCCAGTATTTCTTGCAGACCCTCTTCCTTTTTTTTCTTCAAATAAGTACCTTATTCTTTTGTTCTTATTTTGAAATTCATCGATTATTTTTTTTGTTCCATCTGTTGAATTGTTATCTATTACAATAATTTCATAATTCTTATAATTTTGATTAAGGACAGAATTTAGGCAATTGTTCAGGGTCTTTTCACTGTTAAATACAGGTATAATAATTGAAATTAAAGGATTTTTCATTTTTTTATCATACCTTTTATTTTTTCAATAAATACTCTTGTATCAAATTTCTTGGCTTGTTTTTGACAGTCTTTTTTAAATTTCATAGGATTTTTTTCAATCTCTTTTCCTAATTGTTTTATTGTTTCTATTAGTTTATATTCATTCATATTGTCTATTAATATGCCTGTTTTATGGTTTATTATGGTTTCTTTGTACCCTCCCTCATTAGGAGCAATAACGGGTTTTCCAGAAGCCATTGCCTCAACAGGAGTCATTCCAAAATCTTCATCTTTTGATGTTGTGATAACTCCCTTGCAATTAGCATATAATTCTGTTAATTCTTTTTGGTTTATCCAGCTTTTAATTTCTACATTTTCTGGCTTTATTTTTCTGCAATATTCTGCGTATTTTAAAAAATGTTTTGCTTTTTCATAACTTCCTATAATGATTAATTTCTCATTTGATAGTTTTGAAAAAGCTTTCAGTTGAAGGTCTATTTTTTTGTTTGCCAATAAACGATTTACAGACAGCCAGTAACCCCTGGATTTTTTATAATGATATTTTGAGGTTTCTGTTGGAGGATAAATTATTATTGAATCTCTTTCAAGATATTTTTTTATTCTTTTTTGAACATTTTCTGATATGCTAATTATCTTGTTAATATATTTTACATCGTGTTTATTAATAATTCTCCTAAAAAAAACCCATATGTCAAAAAAAGGCCTTTTCCAAAAGTCAACAATATTATTTCTTGTATATTCATACAAATCCCATATTTCCCGTGTTGGAGAATAAACATACCATAAATTTGGCTTATTATGTATTGCTCCTGACATTGCCCAATCGCCAGCTATAATGTAAAAATCATAATGTTTTTTGAATTGTTTTTCTATGCCTAAAAATCTGAATTTCCAGTATGCAAATTCCTGTTTAAAAGGAGGGTTAATTGGGATTTTTCCAATTGAATAGATGTTATTTGTATTAAAACCCATTTTTTCAATTTTTTCTTTGTCTATATTTGTTGTATAAATATCTGCGTTTAATTCTCTTGCAAGAACTAAATCCACATATTCTGCTCCTCCTATGTTGTCCATATAATTATGGAAAATTGCTATTTTCATACTATAAATTTTTAAGTTTATTGTAAATTCTTGGAGAAACTTTTTTTATCAAAATTCCAAGAATTCCTATAATCTTGTCTAGGTTTATATAGATTTTTTGAGAAATATGATGTTTATTATCCTCTAAATTCATTTGAGATAAGTCGGATTTATCTTTTAAGTTTTCAATTATAAGTTTATTTTTAATTTTTTTTGCAAAGGTTATAGAATCAACAAAACTTATAATTTTGAAACGATTAGAATTATTAATTTTTTCAGAAACAACTCTTTTTACCCCCTCTAATTCTATACCTGTATCTTTTAGAACTGGAAAAATATTTTTTGAAGTTTTGGAATCATGAAATGCAATCAACCCTCCAATAACAAGATAAGGTTCCCAGAATATAAAATCTTTTTTAACATCTTTATATTCATGACTTCCATCAATCCATAGAAAATTTATAGGCATTTTCCAATGTTTTACTGCATCTTCTGATTTTTTAATAATATGAATAATTTTTTCTTCAACATTTGAATTTTTAATATTTTTATTAAACTCTATTGAAGAATCTTCAAAAGACTTATGAGAATAGACTCTTCCATTTTTATATTTGATATGAGGATCAATTGCTGTGTTATCCCATAATTATTTCCTAACGACAAATTAATCTTATTATGTTTTTTCATATTAAATACAATCTCCCTTGCTTTTTCTTTCTTGCATATGCT
>JAGVWU010000052.1 GCA_018304145.1 Candidatus Pacearchaeota archaeon
AAAGGTAAAGTTCTGGGCTTATAACCAGTTGATAGGGTTAAAAAATTAAGAAGTTAGAGAGAACTAGCCTTCTGTGTTGTATTCATACAACACAGCTTAGAAAAGGTTACCTTTAAAATAAATTCGCCTACCTTTTTATTCTTGTGTCTACACAGAAAGATTTATATATATTGTAGACATAAAGATATTATGGTATATACGGAAGTTAGGGATATTAATGGAAAAAAATATTATTATAGAGTTATCTCTATAAGACAAGGAAATAAAGTCTCAAAAAGGAGGATATATCTTGGAGCAGGTTTATCAAATTTAGAAATTAAAAAAAAAGAAAAAGATGCTGATAAAAAAATGCAACAAAAAAGCATGAAACCTAATAAAGAAATTGAAGAAATTAAATCTAAAATCGTACCTGTTTTAAAAAAAAATAAAGTAATAAAAGCAGGAATTTTTGGAAGTTATTCAAGAGGTGAACAAAAGAAAAATAGTGATATTGACATAGCTGTTGAAATTAATGATAGCAATATGAGTTTACTTGGTTTTATAGGGCTAATTAGATCACTAGAAAAATTATTAAAAAGAAAAGTTGATTTAGTTGAATATAGTGCTATAAAGCAAAGGATAAAGCAAAGAATACTTCAAGAGGAGATTAAAATAATATGAAGCGAGATATAGGTTTATTTATTGAAGATATAATAATCAGCATAAGAAATATAGAAGAATTTTCAAAAAGTTTAGATAGAGAAAAATTTTCTAAGGATAATCTAAGACAAAGTGCAATAATAAGACAATTAGAAATAATTGGGGAAGCTGTTAAGAATATACCTAATTCATTTAGAGAAAAATATCCTAAGATAGATTGGAAAGATATAGCTGGATTTAGAGATATACTAAGCCATGCTTATTTTGGGGTAAATTTAGATAGAGTTTGGAAAATAATAGAGATAGATCTACCAAAACTTAAAGAGGAAATAAATAGAATAAATATCGATTAGAATTAATAATATGGAAAATGAAATTAAAAAAATAAGAACAGCAACAATAACACAAAAAGGGCAAATTTGTATTCCGAGCACTGCAAGAAATCTTGCAGGTTTTAAAGAAGGCTCAAAAGTAAGTATTATAGTATATAATGATAAAGTTGAAACAAAACTTTGCGAAATTTTTACAAGATAATTACTTCTTCTTAGTATTCTCTTTTTTTATTTTCTTTATATCCTCATTAGATTTCTTCCTTTCCAAATCTCTAACTTTTTGCTCCAGTTCTTTTATTATGCCAAGAAGTTTATTTCTTTCAAGCAGGCTTATTTTTGCAATTTCATCATATTTATGCAGTTTAACAGATAAATCTGAAAGAACAAAGCTTAAATCAAAGTTATTAAGCTTGATATCCTCTGGCTCAGTTATTTCAACATGTGCAGGAAGCATATTTAACACAATTGCAAAAATAGTGTTAAGATTATCTGCTGCAATTTCAACCTCTGCAAAAGTTGTAAATAAATCTTGGGCATTTTTATCTTCCATAGGTTTAGGCTCATGAACTTTTTTGCTCGTTATTTCCAAGTTCTTATTCTCTCCTAATTTATTTATAAATTCATCAAGAGTATTCTTAATATGTTCAGCAGGCTTTCCAAGTATCTCAAAGATAAATCTTGCTTTTATTTTATTGTTCCCAAACATTTTATTTAAATCACTAAAACCTGCGATTTAATACTCAATTGTGAAGTTTGTCTTTGATTTTAGTGAGACTGAGTAAAAAGAAAGCAGAGCTTTCTCTAACCTAAAGGTTAGGTTATCTTTTTACTCTGGATATTAAATTATTTAAAGTATTTTTTAAATCTTTACGAATACCAATAAAACGCATAATATAATCAATAAAAATGCAAAAAAATAAATTGAATACGCTTTTATTATCTCATTTTTAGACTGATAGATAGTATTTTTGCTGGTTTTTATACTTTCTGATTTTATATTTTTATTTTTTGCCAGATAAATAATATTTTCAGATTCAACAATTTTAGTTTCTTTTTGCTGACTAATTCTTTCAGAATCATCTTCAATTGCAGTCACCTGATAATTTTCTTCATCAACTTTGGATTTTAAAATTTCAATGTCCTCCTGCTTTTCTTTCTTGTATACAGAACTGCCGGTTTCCCTTATTCTGGCTATTATTTTAACATCTCCTTTAAAATGCCTATAACTTTCCTTAACTCTTAATTTTATATCTTCTTCTGCACTGCCAGGACCTCTAAAAAACTTATTATAGTATTCAGAGGAACTAACCCATTTTTCATTTTCATCATAGGTTTGTGATATTAATTTATTATCCTCATCATAAATTCCAGTTTTAATATCATATTCTTTATCAAGAAGATTATAAGCCTTGATTGTAATCTCAAAACTTTCCCCATTTATTATATCATTTTCATCCCAATCCAAAATAAGAAAAATTTCAGAATTTGATGAATTATTTGCAGGATTTGTTTGGTCTGTTGAGTTGGGTGTATTGTTTGTGCTGTTAGAATTAGTGTTATTTGATTGAGTTTGACAATTATTGCTTAAGCCTGAACTTGAAATTAAAAAACGCCACACACCATTGCAATAATTCCATGCTTTATTATCATTGGAACTGTCTTTTAAGACAGGAGTTATAGAAACCAAAGAATTTCCATTATACAAAATTATTGATTCATTTTCATTATCCAGCCATTGTTCTTCAAAATTAATAATAAGATATCCGTTAAAACTTTGATTTAAAAATAAAACTTTATTGTCATGATTGACTAATTTCCATCCTTCAAGATTAATCAAAGAATCAGAATATAATTCAATCCATTCTTTTCCTCCATCACTTCCAGCAGGATTTAGTTCAACTTCATTAATTCTTATTTCAGCATAAACAAAGTTAATAAGAATTAAAATAATAGGCATAATCAAAAATAATCTCTTTTTGCAAAATATTAAATTCTTATCAGCAGATGAGCTTGTTGCCCTTTTTTTCATTTAAAATTAATAAATCCCTCATTTTTAAGGATTTATATTAATAGAATTATGTTTTGCAAAATATCTACTCATCATCATCCTCCATCTCTTTTAATAATTCAATATCTGCAGAAAAATCATCTTGTTTTTTTATTTTATTAGCATCTGCATCATTCCCATTAATACATTCTTCAAAAAACTGGCTGAATCTCTTTCCTTTAGTTCTTGCAATATCTTGGCTGACAACAAGATTTTTTCCAGAGTCCTCTAAATCACCAGGGTTTAGAAAAAACCAGCCAATTCTGTTAAACCTGACTGCAATAACAGGTTTAAGTTCAAATATCTCACAAAAAATAATGAAACTTTCTATCTGCTCTTTTGTTATGTATTTGGAGCTTTTCTTAGTTGATTTTGCTTCAATAGCATATTTATACCCTACTTTTCCTGCAATCAAATCACAGTCAGCATTTTCCATAACACCAGAGCCTGCAACCCTGACAGCCCGAAAAGAATTTTCAATAAATATCTGATAAAGTTCCCTTTCAGCATTTGAACCTTTGGATTTGTTGCTCATGTTTCACCTTTTTACTGTATATTTAATAAAACAAGGGATTTTAAATTTAATTATCATCAAAACCAGAAGACTCTATTTTTAAAAATGGAGATAATGGAGCAGTTTTAGTGAGCCTAAAAATCTGCTATTAAAAAAAGTTCTTAACAGACTTCACTTTTTAAAGTGGGGTTAGGAACTTTTTGCAGATTTTTTTGATTGTATAAAAATAATTTAACCATTTTTTCTAAAGAATGCAAATATTTATAAATATGTAAGTACATGTAAGTACATGAATAATAAAAAGCATATGAGGAAAATAAGAGAAAAGCGAATAAAATCAACTAAGAAACAAATTGAAAAGCATGAAGATAAAATTAAAAATGAAGATGGAAGACTTGACACAACCAAAGATTATTGGAAAAAGGAAATAGATGAAAATTTTTTAAAACAAATAGAGAAAGATAAAGATTATCTGGAGGGCAAATAATGGAAAATCAAATAAAAAAGGCAATTAAATCAGGAAATTCTTCAGCAGTTATACTTCCAAGATCCTGGCTTAATAAGGAAGTTAGAGTGGAGTTATTGGAAAAAACTCCTGAAATAATCCTATCAGATGCAATTGATATACTACAAAAATATATTAAACTTAAAGAAATAATAGGAATCTATTTAGTGGGAAGTTATGCAAGAGAAGAACAGGATAAAAACAGTGATATAGACCTTTTAATAATAACTAATAATATAGACAGGGAAATTATTCATGAAGGCATCTATAATCTATTGATTATTTCATCAAAATTGCTGGAACAAAAATTAGAAATTGATTTATTTCCAATAGGCCCTATGATAAAAGAGGCAAAGCCTCTTTTAAACTCCTACTTTCTTAATCCCATAAAAATTAAAGTAACAAAAAATAATGTAAAATGGTATTTAGACACAACTGAAAACAAATTAAACTTAATAGAAGAAGTTATTGAAAAATTAAAAAATAGCAATAAAAAAAATGTTTCAGATAGTGTTGCTTATACTCTTGTTCTTAGGATAAGAACTTTGTATCTTATTCAAAAGCTTATTGAAAATAAAAATTATTCAAAAAGAGATTTGGTAAACTTTATAAAAAAAATTTCTAAAGGAAATAATGCTTATGAAGGTTATTTGAATATAAAGAATAATCAAGAAGACCAATTTAAAATAAGCCTAAAAGATGCAGAAAGATTATATTATTATTTAAAAGATCAATTGGAAAAAATAAAAATAATTTTATAGTCCTAATCAACAAGCTTAAAAACACTATTTCTAATAAATAAGAATGGCAAGTTCATTACATCCAGGAACAAGGAATTTTGAAAGAGAAAAGTATTTCTCAAAATTCAGGATGGCTGTTGAAACTTATCAGCCATTAATTGAAGAAAAAGTTTCAGGTTTAGCAGGAGCCAGCATAAGTTTAGGGCATATTGAATTGGGAAACATGGAAGATTATATCAGAAGTTATGCAAAAACTTCAGCAAGAACCGGAGTTAAAACAACTTTTAAAAGTCCTGTTTTTTATATGAAATTAGGCCTTTTATCTTTGGTTTTTCCAGGAATAAAAAGGCAGGTTTTATCCGGAGTTTACATGGGAATTTATCAGCAGGTTAAATCCAAGGCAGAGGAAATTAAAAAAACCAGGAGATGTTCTTATAGAAATAATAAAATTTATTTATCTTCAAAGAATACAAGACTTTTAGAAAGAACTGTTGATTCAGATGCAGTCCATGAATTAACTCATTGCTTATGGGAAGTTTTAGGAGGAGAAAAAGTTTATGAATTAACAATGAATGAATCTGAGGAAAGAAGGACAAGGGCTTTTGCAGAAGCATTTGCAATCTACGGAGAAAGATGCTGGTTTTCTGATTTTTATCCTAAAGAAGTCAAGCAAAGAGTAACTAATGAAACCTTAAATTATTTTCATCCTTTTATTCAATCCTTTTTGGAAATTAGAAGTTTAGCAAACAAATATGAACAAAAAATATTATTAAAAATTCCGAAAGAATGGAAAATTTTGGGAGAAAAATAATGGAATTACAACAATATATTGAAAGATTGATTAAAGCAGATAACCTTTCTGATTATCTTTATTTTGTAGAATTCGAATTCATATCAGGAAGATTCTTGCCAGAACTTCAAAAAGTATTTCAGGACCCATCAAAAGAAAAATACCTAAAAGCAGCAAAATCATTTTTTGAAATGCAGATAACAAGAGGAATATTAAACAGAAATAATCAATTGGAAAATGGTCTGGATTTAGTGAATAGAGCCAGGAAAAAAGGAAAGCCGCATGTTTCAGTTGCTCTATTAGAGCCAGAAAGAAGATATAATATAGGAATACAGATGCCTTACAACGAGGTTGAAACTCTGGCTGGAGAATTTATTAATCATGTTTCATGCCCTGATTTTATTGCAGGACTATGCATAAATGATTGCCCGTATAATATGGCATGGACAGAACAGGTTAACTGTTATGACTTTCATAGGGCTGCTTATAAGCTTTTGAGAAAATATGCTGGAGGAAATAACAAAAAAGTTTTACATTCAATTATAAAGATAAGAGAAAAAAGACAATAAATCTATATCAAATCTTATATTTTCTTCTTTTTCCATTATATTCAAAAACAACAAACTGTGGATTACTGATTCCATATATTTCAAGAGTAGAAGTATTATTTCTAAAACTTGCAGTTAGCATCTCAAAATCAATATTATCTGCTTTTTCAGGTTTTTCTAATAATTTGTTTAAGACAGCATACAGTATATTTAACTCAAAAATCAGAGGAATATATTTTTCATCATAATTGATTTTTGTCCTCTCTCTTCCATTTTCATCACTCATAACAGCCTCAAACCCCTCTGCGCTTATTTTTGAGAATGAAGAATCAGCTCCCGCTATATGAATAACTCTTGCATCTGTGATATGTTCTTTAATTAAATTAGTTGCATAAGACTCTGCAAGACAGATATATCTTAAAATTCTCTCTTCAATATTATTTCCTCTAAATTCAAGAGGGTCTTTTTGAGCAAGTTTTCTGCAGTCTAATTCTAATATTTTTTCAAGCATAAAATTTAAGATAATATATTCTTTATAAATCTTTCATAAATATTATGTCAACTTACCAACTTAACACTTGCTCTCCATTTTCAATGTAGAGTTAATACTTTTTTGTTAATAATATAATCAGCGAAACATAGAAAATTTTTAATTTTCTTGGTGCTCAGAAATCTAAAGATTTCTGACATCAACAAGTACGAGGAGTTGATTGAGCAAGAATAAATTGAGCCGAATGTAAGTGAGGCGAAAGAAATGTTAAGATATTTCACAGGCTGTGCTACAATTCAATTTGATTATTTTTAATAATCAAATAAAAAATAAGATTTTTATTATTAGCAGATAATATTCCTCTTTTTATCCATATCTT
>JAGVWU010000053.1 GCA_018304145.1 Candidatus Pacearchaeota archaeon
ACTTGTTGCTCCAATACCCCAATTACTTGTATCTCCTCCATAAGTTCCAGTTGGACTAACAGAATTGCTTTGAACTCCATTTATATAAACTATTATATTGCTTCCATTATAAGTTCCAGCTATGTGTGTCCATTGATTAATAAGAACACTATTTATTGCAGATTCAGCCCTGTCATTTGCTGGATTAAAGCTGTTTAAAATAAATTGTGTGTTATTCAAATCAGGCTGAAATCTAAAAAATATTTCATAGCCCTGGCATACTACACAACGAGATGTTCCTGAATTCTGTGGTTTTGGGTTAATCCACGCTGATATTGTTATTGGATTAGTTCCATTAGAAAAATTCAAAGAATTTGCAAAAGGAATTCTTACATAATCATTCACGCCGTCAAACTGCCAGGAACCAGAGAACTTTCCAGTTGAATTCCAAATTGGACAAGTTTCGGTCTGCCCGCAGACTTGAGTTCCATTATAAACTGTTCCGTTGTTATTATTTCCACTCCAATCATAAACATAAGTTGAATTTTCATATCCAGTTGCATTATCCATATGCATCCAAAGAACCTGGTTGTCTGTTAAATTCATTTGAGCAGGGTCAACAATATAATCAAACTCAATTCCAATTGTTGAGTTTGATGGATTAGAATTTCCACTCCAGATAAGAGTTCCTTCAACTTTATGGCAAACCTGTTGTTTTCCACTCTCTTTATCCTCGTTAATCCACCAATCTTTTCCTTGCTTTCCATACAAATTGTTTAATTCATTAATTATTTTAGAAGATATTTGCTCGCTACCACTCATATTATTATTATTATTATTATTATTATTAAATTGGGTTAAGGTTGTTTGAAATCTTTCTGTTGCTTGCCCTTCAATCTTGCTTGATTTTCCCCCTTTATCATTCATAACATTGCCAATATTTTCAGAATTCCTCTTTATTAAATCAATAAATTCATTTTTCGAAAAGCTTAAATAATCTTTATTATTACTTTTTTTCATGGAAGAACTATTATTTAAATCTGATAATGAAAAAATAGATTCAGAATTGTTAAACAAAGTAGTAATTAAGCTAATGAAACAATCTATATTTGAAAGATTCATAGAGTCAAGAACTTTATCAGCAGATGACCAAGAATTCTGCGACAAAATCGACTGGCATCCTGTTGATGAATTGCCATTAAAAAAAGAATTTGTTGAAGAATTAATAAAATCTTCAAAGAAACCCCATGGCAAAGCAATGACTATTGATGAATTCAATAAACGCTGTGAATCATTATGAAGATTGACGTAACTAAAATCGAAGATGTTCTTAGGAAACTTAAGAAAAAGGATTCTGCCATGTTCAGAGCTGTTCAAAAGAAGATAACTCAAATTTCTCAAATGGATATTACTGCTGTCATGCATTTTAAAAATCTCAGGCATGACTTGAGCGACTTCAAAAGAATCCATATAAGAAGTTTTATTCTTCTCTTTACTATAAAAAATAATATCATTATTTTTGAAAAATTCTGCCATCATGACGATGCTTATTAGATTATCATCTTCATTCTCACTTTTTTTATTTCCTGCCCCAACCCCTTCATCCTGCATAACATTGCCAATATTTTTATAATTTATATTACTGAAATTTTCGCAGATAACACTATCTCTCTTGACTAAGATAATATCATTAGGAACATCAACATCATAGATTTTTCCTGAATAATTCTCTTTTGTAATTCCTAGAACTCTTACCTCCTTCATATTTTCATCTAAGAATACTAAATCAGTTGCATTAATCCTGCCTTTTTCAATTGAAGAATATATTTCAGATATTCGCTGAAGTTTAAAATCAGATAAATTTACTTTTTTATTTTTAGTTGTCTCGCTCGCACTTCGTGCTTGCTCGTTATTATAAATATTATCATTAATTAATCTATTGTCCGTTTGGATATGAGCAACATCAGTAGAAATATCTGTATCAAGAGAGGATTGAGAGTGAGTTATTATTTGTTGCTCATCAGTTATTTGAAAATCTTCTGTTGCTTCATTTCTCTCTCCAATTTCCCCCCCTAACTTTTCCTGCATAACATTACCTATATTTTCCTCTACCGAAAGTTTTTTATAATCTCTGTTTTTAGTTTCCTTCATGGCAGAAATATGTGTTAGAATACCTGATGAATTAAAAAGACAGGCTGAAGAATCCGGTGTAGATTTTTCTATATTAGTTAAAAGATTAATAAAACATTTAGAAGAAGAGGAAGAGATGATTGATTGGTCAGTTAAATTACAAAGAGCTTCAAGATATGGAAGATATGATAAATTAAAGAAAAAAGGACTAATATAAATGGAATTTGTAGTTGATACAAACATATTATTTACATTTTTTTGGAAAGACTCATTTACAAAAGGAATATTAATAGACCAAGATTTTGATTTTATTTCTCCTGAATACGCATTATCAGAATTAAAAAAGCATTCAGATGAAATTTGTTCTAAGACCAGAATTTCACAAAAAGAATTCAAAGAATTATTAAGGGAATTAGCAATATTCGTTGATTTTAGAGAACTTAAGGAATACTCAAAATTTTTACATAAATCTGATTTAATTCCAGACAAAGACGATATTGATTTTATTGCACTTGCATTAAAACATAACTGTCCTATCTGGTCAAATGATCCACATCTTAAACAACAATCCCTAATAAAAGTATATACAACTGATGAATTAATCAAAGAGTTTAGTTCAAAATAATTATTTTTTCCAGAAGCATAAACTTTATGCTTTTCAGAAACAATTAAATCTCCTTTATCTCCATTTTCATTAATAGTCTCAATCTTATACATCTCTCCACTTAATTTAGAATTATCAAATTCTTGATAAGCAGTAGGAAGTTGCCATTCCAATTCTCCAGTATTATTATTTAAAGTAGCAACACTCTCACTTCCATTTAATTCATAAAAATATTTCAATCCATTTTCAGTCATAATCATTGTCTCATTATCATAACACTCTCCAGCTGAATTCACAATCTTCAAGTCAAAAACATCATAACTCTCGCTTTCATTCAAGCCAGTCAAATAAGTCTTGTAATAATTTTCACCTGTTACGTTCTCAATTCTTGCAATTTCCTCATCTGAATCCTGCCTGAAAATAGAAATATCTGCAAAATTGTTTGTTTCATTAGAATAATTGTTTGCTCTCGCAAAAACAGTTATGTCATTATTTTTTCCAAGAGCCTGTGAGAAAGTTACCCTGGCAAAATGGCTTTCATTTATTGCCTCACTCCAGTTATTATCCAGTGTTTTAATGTAATCATAAATATTTGATATAAAGCTCCTGTTGGAATCAAGATGCTCTGCATCTGTTGCAGGAATAATAATCAAACTGGGGTCAAGATTAATTATATCTCCAACAGAAATTTTTCCATCATTATTAACATCTTGAAAATCAATATCTGCAATTAAATTTGTTGAGATATTCTCTCCATTGCTTTGTTGTTTAGTCAAATTATCATGTATAATATTATTAAATTCTGTAAAATCTCTCTCAATATAAACAGTTATAGTGTTTGCATACATTACATCTTCAATAACAAATGTTGAATTCTCATAAGAAGATGAACTTGCTATATCACCCACAACTCTTCCAGTAAATGCAAAAATTGCTTTTCCTGTTCCAGCTAACCCTTCAGTTGCTTCATTAACTGAATTTGCTATTACTTTTCCAGTTATTGCAATTATTCTTCCTGTTAATTTAAAAAATTTAATAACCCCTCCAGTTGTTGTTTCAGCAGGAGCTGATGGTATTTCAGCAGGAACTTCTGCAGGAGCTGAAACAGGTTGTTCAGCAGAAGCAGGACTTTCAGTTGTTTCAGAAGGAATTTCAATTACTGGTTCAGTTTTATCTTCTTTTTGTTTTTCTTTATTTTCTTCTTTTACTTCTGTTTTCTCTGTTTTTTCTTCTTTGTTTTCTTCTTTAGTTTCTTTCTCCTCTTGCTTTTCATCTTTTTGCTCTGCTTTTTCTTCTTTGTTTTCTTCTTTAGTTTCTTTCTCAACAACAGGAATTGTTATATTAATTTCACTCTCATTAACAACAGGAATTGTTATGTTAATTTCTGTCTGATTTACAATTGTTTCATCAATTGTTGTTATATTAAGGATTTTTTCTGTCTTATTAACAACAGTTATATTCTCAGTTGTTTTAATTTTAGTTAAATTAATAGGAATCTTAACAGGAATCTCCAAAGCAGGTGTTTCAATTCTTACTCTGTATCCTGCTTGAACTAAATCCTCAAAAGATAAAACATTTCTATTGCCTATCTTCAAGCTATATTCATTATATTTTGAAAGAGATTGCTCTGAAGTGACATCAATTTTAGCCATAAACTTCAAGTCATTTAATTTTATTTTATAACCCCATTTAACTTCAGATTTTTCATCATTTATTTTTGAAGTATTAACACTAATCTCAAAACTTTCAGCAGGAATAACAGATAAATCACTGATTTCTTCAATTCTTTCATTTGTTAAATTGCTTAAGGTTTCTTTAATATCATTAATATCAACAGAAACACTATTTTCAGATGTTGGATATATTTGTGAATTTGTTTGATTAATCTCTCCGCTTTTATTCTCACTTAACTCAACCTGTATAACACTGCTTATATTTGTTTCATTGATTATATCATCAGAACCTGCATCAATTCCAATAACTCTTCCCATTAATCCAAAAAATCTAATAAAAAATCCTGTTATTGGAGCATTAGTTATTTCGTTTTCCTGTTCTGGATTTTGAACATCTTGAATGACTTTTTCAATTGCTTCATTTTCCTGTTCTTGATTAGCCTCTTTTTCAATTGTTTCATTCCCATTATTATTTTCATTAAAATTATTTACATTTTCACTGGAATTGTCAGTTATGTTTTCTATCTCATTTGAAACAGTTTCATTATATATTCCTTCTAAACTCTCATTGCCTGCCTGGCTAACATTGCTTAAAGATTCATTAGCTGAATTATCCTGTTCTTTTGTTGCATTTGTTTGAATATTTTGCTCACTCTCCTTATCCTGCATGACACTAACAGGATTATTATCTTCAGAAACAATCCCTTCAACAAAGTAGCTGTAATTCAACAAGTCAAAATACAATCTAACACTTCCCTCTTTTAAATTAAAATTCATTCTGCTGTTTTTATTCCTTGTTACTGCTTCCCCCATTCCCAGCAATCCAGAGCCAACCGGCTCTTTAATGTCCAAATTAATAGAAGAAACATTATAATTTTCAAGAACTGTTTCTAAATCATTTATCTCTTCATCGCTTAAATTCTGTTCAATTGCAAAACCTGTAAATCTAAAATTATTTGAGTTGATTAAAACAAGCCCCAGACTAAAAATCAACAAAATACTTAAGAAAACAAAAAAGCAAAATGCAGCTAATTTCATCAATTTCCAGCCTGGCTTTTTATAGAATCTTTTGGTTTTCATTTTTCACCTCTTAAAAAATAGATTTTTGCCTTTCCAGCATCTTTGCTGACAATTACCCCAAGGTCGGACAAGCATCTCAAATAACCCATAAGAATTGCGCGATTAGGCTTGCTTTTTAATTTTTTAGCGATTTCCTCTCTAGAACAAGCTCCCTCTTTTTTCAGAATTTCTATTATCTCCCCTTTTAAAGTATGGTATACCATATAATACACTTAATAATGTACCTCATCATGTACTTTATAGTATACTATAAGAAAATTAGTATTTAAAGGTTTTTATAAGACCTAATATGTAGGAGTAACTGATATTTAAAGGTTTTTATGGGATTTATTATGTAGGAGTAATCTTACCTCAAATAAAATATTATAAAAGAAATATCTGTTAAAATTAAAATAGCTATCATAATAATAAGAATTTTTAGATTAAAATTTGTAGGAGTAACCATATTTAAAAGTTTTTTTGCATCATTTTTCTGCATCTTATCATTGAAGTCGGCATTTTCCTTAAATCCTGTGTTAATTTTTGTTTCATTATCATTTTCATCAGGATTTTCTCTTCCAATATATCTTTTTTTTACTTTTCCATTTTTATCCCTATAACTTTCATAGTAATAAGGCCCGAAAATCTTTCCATTTCTTTTAAAATATCTTTTATATGCCATATGATTTAAACTTTTTACTAAAAATAAGTGGGAGCAATCATTTAAAAATTAATAGGTTTTTTAAAATTACTAAAACCTGAGGTTTTATACTCTGCACTAAAGGTTGGAGATATCTTTTTACTCTGCATAAATATACAAAAATCAAGGTTATTTCCTATAATTTAATATAGTAAGTGGCTGCATATCAAAATCTTTCTACATTTTTGTCTGCAAATCATCACATTTCTTTTATAAGTTTTTCAATTTTTTCCTTAAATCCCGGCAGATAGCTGACTAACATTTTAGCTCCTGTTGCATTCTTATGCCCTCCGCCAGTAGCGCCTTCAATTCCAGAAATAGCATCCAAAGTTAATTTTCTAATGTCTCCTTTCCCTCTTATTGAAATATTGGCAATATCCTTATTTATATATGAAACAACTATTATTTTTTCAGGAAATTCAAAACTCAGTTGATTTGCAAGATTAGCGCTTAAACTCAAGCTGCCGCCATATTGAAAATAAATAAATTTTTTTTCTTTTAATTTCCTGGCTCTTTCAACTAATGACTGATATTTATTGTCAATTTCATTGAATTTTTTCATTATCTGCTTTGTTTTTGTATTTTCCTCCAGAATATCCATAGGTCCTTGAACATTCATCATGAATTTTATCATGCTAACAACATTAGTTGTGCTGTCCTTTAAAGAAAAATCCAGAATCCTGGAAATTCTTCCAATCTCGCTCTTATACAACAGCTCAAAAGCAGAGCTTGGATTGCTCTTTCCCAATTCAGGATATTTTTTCTCAAATTCATCATAAAAATCAGGAATATAACAGTCACTTATACACCCAATTACAGCCAGCCAGATGTCCTCCTTGTTTCCAGTAATTTTTTGGCAGATAGAGGAAACAGGCTCGTAAGTCTTGTCATTTAAAAAGGGATTGTAATAATTAACATAGCCATCTTCAATATATTCTGTATCATGATGGTCAATCCAAACAACAGGAATATTGTTTTCTTTTGCTTTTTCTATGAAATCTTTTGAAACAACAGGCTTGTCCAAGATAAAAATATAATCAGGTTTTAATTCCTCAACTTTTCTATAATAAGATTTATTTAAATCAGGAAAGCTTCTTATTGCAACTCCTTTTCCCCTGTCTAAAAACCTTCTAAGAAGCAAAAAACTGCATAATCCATCATTGTCATTGTCAAAAAAGAAAAGGGGATTCTGGGCATTTTCCAAATGCTCTTTTATTTCCTTGGTTTGTTTATCTGTTAGCATAAAGTATAATAAATTAAGGATATTTAAATTTTACCTGCAGATGTTTCATGTTTTTGATTTATAGTAAAGGACGCTGATATTTTTCCAAATGCGCCTTTGCTATCAAGGGAAAGATATAGAAAACTAATAAAAAATTTATGTCTTTCACTATATTTTATTAATCAAATCACAAATACATTCCCAATTCTTAACGAATTTATACATAAAATACTGGGCAGTTTTCTTTTTACTCTGAATAAATTTACACTTTTTTCCCAACCATTATCTGGTCTCTTACATTATTAATTTCTTTTAAGAAATCATCAGTCTTATCTTTTAATATTTTTTTTAGGATTTTATCATCTGCATTCAAGATTCCTTCAAGATTTTTAAAATGCTTGATTAAACTTTCAATTTCTCCTTTATCAAGGCAGGTTTTGCTTAAAATCCTGTAACCTTTTGGAAAAATTATTGACTCCAAAGAGCTTCCAAATAAAATTCTTGCGATTATTTCCATATTTAACAGCTCGTCAAAATTTAAATCATCTAAAAATTGCTCTGCTTTTGCAGGTTTTGCAACATAATCTTTTAAAATTGCCTCTTGTTTTTTATCCATGCCCTTTATCAATTCCCTCATCCTCATTCTTAAGATTATGCCTTCCTTGCCTAATTCAATTATGTATTCATTAATAATATCAGACATTTTTTTAACCATTTCCATTCTTTGCATAATACTGCATACATCAGAAACAGAAACAAGATTTGTGACTTCAAGAACATTAAGATTAATCAAAAGTTCATTAAAAACATCTTTCTGCTTCTCCAATATTTGAAGCGTTTCTGTAGCTCTTCTTAGCAAATCTTCAGTATGCTGCAAAACATATCTTGAATTTGAGTAATAAATTGTAATTTCCCCTCTTCTTTCTGAAACAGCAATAACCAAACCTTGAATTTGTTTTGCAGTCCTTTCAGCAGCCTGATGCCTGGTTCCTGTTTCAATTGAGCTTAAATCAGAATTAGGAACAAGAAGGGTATTTGCATAAAGAATTTTCTTGAAATCTTCTGATAAAATAATAGCTCCATCCATTTTAGCTAATTCTGCTAATCTCTTGGATGTAAACTTGCAATTTACCTTGAACCCTCCCTTAAAGATGTTATTTACATTTTCATTGCTGACGACAATCAAAGCACCCATATTTCCTGCAACAATATGGTTCAGCCCCTCTCTCAATCCAGTTCCAGAGCTTAATTTTTTTAAAATCTCCAATTTAAGAATTTGTCTTTCTCTTTTCAAGTCCTGTAATCTTGGTCTTGACTTAATCTCAGTATCTATCCGAGGAACTTCTATGATGCTTTCAGAGATACCCTCCTCGGTTTTTCCTTTTTCTAAAAATTCGTCACTCATTTTAAACAACAGTTAAAACATTTACCAACATATTTAAATATTTTTATGATGGGGCATATAAAAATATTTTAAAAAAATCTATTTTTTATGCTTCAAGGCAAGAAAAACAAGGATAAATATAAATAAAAGCAGGGTTATTTCTATAACTATCAGTGCTTTATCTTTTAATTGAAGTTTTAAATTCTCAACTTTTTTTTCAGTATCTGCTTCACCAGCAGAAGAAATTTGAACACTTTCTGCAGTTGCAGAAGTCTTGCTTCCAGGATTTAAAGAAGCATTAATTTCTTTAGGCAAATTTTTCGCACTAATATCACTTTTTAAATCTAAATTTTGGTTATTAATTTCTTTCCAATCAAAATACAAAACTAATGCAATAATTGCAAAAACAGCAATTAAAACAGGAAGTATTGCTTTTAAATTATTAATATTAAATTTTTTATTTGGAGAAATTATAATGTGCTTCCTTGCTAATTTATATATTTTAATTTTCTTTCCTTTCCTGCTCCAAAAGAAATTTTGGGTTTTTTCAACTAATCCTGATTTAATCAATTTATTCAGGTTATACTCAGCTGTATTCATTGGAATTTTCAATCCTTCTGAAATATCTTTCTCACTTGACTCTTTTGTTTCAGCAAGAAAATCAAGGATTTTTTTGCAGGTTTTATTTCCAAGCACTTCTGCAATATCCTTGCTTCTTTCATCATCCAGCCCCATTAAAATAAATTTATCGTTCATATCAAACAAAGCAGGAGGCTATTTATAAAGTAAAGTATAGGTTCAAACGAATTTGAACTTAATATGCCTTGTGTAAACGAATATATCCTAAAGGATATACTTTCTAACGAGCTACTTTTTTTGATCCCCTCTTAATTTCATTATCAGATCTATCCATCATTCTTCCGATAAAAGCCCCAAAAATAAATCCTAAAATTGGATCAATTATTGTGTATAAAAAATCTGAAAGTTCAAATAATGAAACTCTGCAACCATCATAACCATGGGGTAGGCACTTTCCAGCTCCAATTAAAGATATTATAAATACAGTACCCATTACAAAAAAACCTACTTTTATCCATTTTGGAAAATTTCGGTTACCAATCCAAAACATTAAAACTACATAGAGAAATCCAATTATTGGATAAGCTATTAAATAAATAATATTTAATTGAGTATAACTGCCATATAATCTTATATCTGACCTTAATTCAAAAATACCTATGATTATGAAAATAGCAACAAATATTAACCCTGCTAAACAAACTTTTAACCAATAAGGAAAATCTTTAATATTAATCATAATATATGTTGAAATATATGCTTTAAATAATTTTCGAATGAGCGCACGCTGTTCGCAAAAGTGCTTTTTTATTTTTATCTTTTATTTACTAAAAGTCCTTTTGCTCAATCGAACCTTCTCGCAATCCTATTTTATTATTAAATTATTAGATATAAAAATAAAATTGCTCACGGAGAGCTTGGTGTAAAATTTACTTCAAGCATTTTTCTAAATCGTCTTTTTTTAAAATTAAATATCTAAATTTGCCTTCTTTTAATTCACTCGCATGCCCCATTTTAACACAGCAGGTAATTGCCTCAAATCCAGAATCTTTAATGATCTGCATAGCAGTGATAAAATCTGCATCCCCTGAAATTAGTATGCAAGCATCACATTCTTTATCCACAAGAGTTTTTCTAATCATGTCTGATGCTATCAAAACATCAATTCCTTTTTCTATTTTAATATTTAATTTTTTTATTTTCTTAAGTTTTCTTGTTTTAACCCCACTTTGACAGTTGGGTAGACTCTAAAATATAATAATTCTAAAACCGAAAAATAAAAGTAAGGGTTCTTGTTTTGAATTATATGAACCAA
>JAGVWU010000054.1 GCA_018304145.1 Candidatus Pacearchaeota archaeon
AGAAATAAGGCTGATTTTTGGAGAATATCTGGAAAAATATCACAAAAACCAGCTTTCAAGCTGGCTATAATTGCAAATGTCAAAAGAGTTTAGGGAATAAAATTAGCGAGAGCTATCTCGCTAGGTGGCGAATTCAAGTTATATGTAGCATTTCCGTCTATTAATTCTGGAAATTCTTGCCTTATTAAGATTTCTTGCTTTTTTATAGATTCTATATCAATACCTACAAAAGAATAACTTGACATCATATAAAATTATATAGCATATACTTTAAAACTCTTTCTACAATCTTATAATCTTTTAAGTTCCCCTTACATTATAATTTATAACAAAATAATCCATTCACCAACCGATAAGTTAACAGAGAACACAAACCGCAAGGTTTAAAACCTACAAAATCTTATATATAAAACCCTAAAAGGAAAGAGTTCTCGAGCAATTGGACTTGGGAAAATAAAAATGAAACAACAAGTACGATTGCAAGATGTGATAATAAATTAAATTAGAACAAAAATAAAACATGAAATTGAAATTTTCCAAACCAATTTTTGCACAATGCCCGATCTGCTTTAAGCAGTATAATATGGTAGAATGGGGCGTCAGATGTCCTAGTTGCAAAGACCGAAAATATAAAGATAACAAAAGATAAGTCTCCTATAAATTATCTCCGGATGAATATTATTTATTAATCAAATAAACCTTCCAGAGCAAGCTCTGGGGCATCTTTATATTTCTATTAAAATCTTCGTCGTCTTTGACAGCCAAAAATTTCTTTTTTCTTGTTAGTGTGTAAAAAGAAAAAGTGAAGCTTCTGTTCATAATTCTATCCTCAAATATCAAAACTTAACTAACTCAAAAAAACTAACTTGTGAGTTTTAAAACAAATTTTCACATTATTAAAATTCTGAATAGTTTTTCTCTAATTTTCATCACTACAAATAAAAAGCATTTTTCAATCTTATAATAAATTACTAAAATGCTTTTTATTTCAGCAAGCGAGGGGATATTCAATAGAATAATAAGTAAGTTAAAGCTCTGGGATTTAGAATAGGCTATTTTTCATTAATTAGATTTAACTAGCTTTCTTTATCTCACACAACCTGTCGGCATAAACATTACTGAGAATTCTATCTTTAATTTTATCAGAAAGTATTAATTTCTTATTAATGCCAAAAAAGGAAAGTTATGGCTTCTTAGATTTTAGGATAAATTTTTTTAATATATCCCATTCTGCTTCTCACTATCCAAAGCCTTGTCATGCAAAAAACAAATTTTTAAGCTTATAAAACTTTAAATATTCTTTTAATTTAATACAAGAATGAAGTATAAAAAGAGCAACAAAAAAGGAATAACTTTGTTAAATATATTCTTATTATTTTTGCTAATAATAAGTCTTGTAATTTTTTTAATATCTCTTTACTTTCTTTATCTGAATCTTCCGGGAAAACCTCAGTCCTTGGAAATAGAAACCCAAAATTTTGATAATGGAAGTTCCAATACTATACAATTCTATTCAAACATGAAATTCAATCATAATGAAATTTCATACAATATAAATCAAGATTGCAGTCAAGAAGAACAAAGCAGAATGGTAAATGCTTTTCAAGAACTTTCAAATAAAGTAAACTTAATAATATTCAAGGAAGTTTTAATGAATCCTGATATTAAAGTAAGCTGCTCTAAAGAAATTAATAATCTAGAAGAAAAAGATTATTTCATAGCTGGTGAGGGTGGAGCAAAAGAAATTGTGCAAACAGGAAAATACAATGTGATAACGAATGGATTGATTCTTTTATACCAAAGCCAAAAAAATTCAATAAAATGCAATTTTCCTAATACTGAAATTCATGAACTAATACATGTTTTTGGATTTGGGCATTCAGATAACAAAAACAGCCTGATGTATCCAATTTTAGAATCTTGTGAGCAAAAATTAGACAAATCTATAATCGAGGAATTAAACAGGCTTTATTCAGAAGAAAATCTTCCTGATTTATATTTTGAAGAAGCAAAAGCAACTAAAAGGGGAAGATATCTTGATTTTAATATTACAATAAAAAATTCAGGAACAATAGATGCGCAAAATATTGATTTAACTATTCTAGACAAAGGAGAAATAATTGAAACAAAGCCTATAGAAGAAATAAAATATGGGGCAGGAATTTTCCTTGAAACTCAAAATTTGAAACTAATAAACCGGGATTCTCAAGAAATTAAATTTATCATAGATTATAATAATAAAATAAAAGAAATTAATAAAACGAATAATAAAGTTGTTTTTAATTTTGGAAGACAAGTCTAATAAAAATAAATTTTTATTTAATTAGTCTACAAGAATAAAAAGCGATTATTCGGTTTTCATTAATTTTGCTTCTTATCAAAACATTGCTAATTATTTTCTCTTCTACACTTACTGCATAGCATTAATAATATAATTGATAAATCTAATTCATCAGCAAATACTGCTTAGATAAAATTTATAAAAATTTTATCTATATTCTATCTTAAAAATAAAAAAATAAAAATTAAAAGTTACTCTTTAGACTGAATACTCTTCTTTGTATTCATCTTCTTCTTCTTCCTCTTCTTCTTCCTCTTCATCTTCAGACTCTTCTTCCTCTTCATCTTCAGACTCTTCTTCATCATCCTCATCCTCTTCGTCTTCAGACTCTTCTTCATCATCCTCATCCTCTTCGTCTTCAGACTCTTCTTCATCTTCTTTGTATTCTTTTTCCATCTCCTTTGATAATTAATTTAATTAAAATAAAGTATCCTCCTCTGTTTTTAAACCTTTTCTATGAGAATTTATCTGATTAGAAGATGACAATTAAGATATGGAGTTTATTGTTAATTTACTAAAAATATATTATGTTGTGAGATAACCTGCGAATCATCAGAAATCTTAACTTCCAAAATTTTATATTATTAATACATCAAATCATTAGTATTTTATCATATAATAATCTATCACTATCTCACACTCTCATAATCCCTTATTCTTCCTTTAGAAAAAACAATCTGCCAAACCTGTATATTTCTGGCTCTAAATGCTCCTGCGCATAAAAGAAGATAAAACTCCCACATTCTCTTAAATCTTTCTGAATATTTATCTTTTAATTTCTCCAAAGATTTAATAAAATTATTATGCCATGCCAGCAAAGTTTTATCATAATTAATGCTAAGATTATGCAAATCCTCTAAAATGAATAAATCTTCTGAAGTTTTGATTATCTGCCGTAAAGATGGAAGAAATCCTTTTGGAAAAATATACTTGTTTAGCCATGGGTCTGTTCCTCCTCTAGGATTTTTCGTTCCAATAGTATGCAATAAAAACAATCCATTTTCATTTAAACATTTATCAACAATTTTCATATATTTTATATAGTTATTATAACCAACATGCTCAAACATTCCTAATGAAACAATTCTATCAAACTTTTCATTCACATCTTCATAATCTTCATATCTTATTTCAATATCAAAGCCTTTGCATAATTGCTTTCCAAATTCAACTTGCTCTTTTGAAACAGTAATTCCAACCCCTTTTATCCCATAATTTTCAGCTGCATATTTTAAAAAACTTCCCCATCCGCATCCAATATCAAGAACTCTCATTCCGGATTTTAATTTAAGTTTCTCGCAGGTTAGCCTTAGTTTATTTTCCTGTGCTTCATCAAGATTTTTTGCATTTTTCCAGTAAGCACAGGTATAAACCATTCTTTTATCAAGCATAAATGAAAATAAATCATTTCCAATATCATAATGTCTTTCTCCTATTTCAAATGATTTTCTTCTCTGTGGATTCGTTAATTTTAATTTAAGTATATTGAATAAATGTGAAATATTTCTTACTTGTTTATCCAGTTCAGCTCTAAGAATTTTATTAATGAATTCATCAATAGCCTTGCAATCCCACCAATTATCCATATATGATTCTCCAAGTCCAAGAGACCCTTGAGAAAGAATTCTTTTATACACAGCAGGATTATGCACCTGAATATCCCAAGGTCTGTCTCCATTGATTTGCACATCTGCAATTTCTAAAAGTTCTCTGCAGGTTTTTTCATAACTTGTATTAATCATTTTAATACCTAATTTTATAAAATATCCTGTATTTAACTATTTTGTTGATAAAATCTATTATTTAAAGCATATTCAAATGCATGAGAACGATTCCTGAATTTTTGTTTTAAAATATTTTCATCGATTTTTTGCAGGGTTTCTTCATCAATAGATATACAAATTTTGTTTTTCATAGTTTTGGGTCAAGCCTTTTCATAAAAGGGTTGTGGTACTACCCAGTAATACCTCTTTTTAAACTTTACTTATGTAGTAACTATAAAGTGATACTATATAACAAAAAATCTTATTATTTTAGATTATAATAATGTCTTTATGAGAAGCTTGACAGCAGATAACATCTTAAACAGAATCAGCAAAAAGCAAGCCCTTATTTTTATAATAATAAATCTTTCTACAATAAAAAAATTATTTTCAATCCTCAAAACAAACTAACCAATCCAAGAATTAATCATGCTCAACTATTCTATCATCTAATTTAATTTTATCTTTTACAGATGCTCTGTCAGCTCTTTCTAGGATTCTTTCACGCATAATCTGCATTGCTTCCCTTGAGTCATTAGTCTTATAAAAAAATTTCAGAGGATTTCTGCTACCTTCTCCTAAAAATCTGCTTCCCCCTTCAAAAACTTCATATTCAAAAGGACCATGCCCTGACCCATGGATTTTTATGCCTGTAAAATAACTTTCAGAAGGAGCAATAAATGTACAATAATTCCCATAATTATGTATTCTTAATTTTCTTGGTTTCTTGATAGGCATTATTTTTTACCTCGAATAACTTTAACTTCTTTGATAATATCAATCTCCTTTCTTAAGGTTTCCTGCAGGTCTTTTGCTTCATTATTGGATAACTCAACAATACCAGAATCCATATTTCCCCTAAAACATATAGAAATCATTTTTTTCTTCGGCTCAATCAAATCAGCATTAACAAGAACTTCTTTGATTTCTCCCCCACCCATCAATTTTATAACTCCTTTCTTATGTCTTTTCTTGATTTTTATAATCATGTTTTTACTACCAAAATTCCATTTATAAGCATTAATATCTTATGAAAATAGCGTTATTTTGGATATGATAGAGATTATTGATTAACATTATTGATATAAAACTCTTAGAAGTTATGACTTTGGTTAATTTATGAATAAGTTCTTTTCCAAATTTTCAATCTACATCCTCTCCATATCCTACAATTAATTAATCTTCAATCTTGCAATACATTAATAAAATTTGAATTATAATTAAAAGATGAGCTTACTATCTCCTATCTTTTGGAGCAATAATCTTCAAAGTTCCATTGATGAACTTTGTTTTTGCTTTTCTTGGATTTATAGATGGAAGGGTTGTTGAATAACTGAAACTTCTATAGATTTTTTCATCATGGAAAAATTCTTTTCTCTTAACTTTTATTTCCATTTCTTTTTCTGCACGTATTGAGGCAAAATTTTTTGAAAGATTTATTTTTATATCCTTCTTATCAAATCCTGGAAGCTCAAATTCTATTTCAACTTGCTTGGAATTATGTTTCATATTCACCTCCTTCTCCTTAATTATAATATAATTGAACTTATTATCTTATTAATTATAATAGATAAAACAAGCAAATTTAAATATTTTGCCAATTTTAATGAATCATGGAAAAAAAGGACAAAACAAAAGTTATAGTAATAAGCCAGGAAGAAATTGATGATTATAATAAGGTATTTGGAAAAAGAATTGCAAGAAAAAAGAGATATGGTGTGTCTGCTAGTCAGAGAAAAATGAAGAAAAATAGCGTTTAACTTCTTATAAACCAAAAACCTTTAAATATGTAGTTTTGTATGTATTTTTACCCAGTACCTAGGAATCTAATTCCTGCGGTAATGGTAAAGATTGTAAATTAAATCCCCAGGTCGTATAACGGTATTACCTTCGGCTGTAGACCGAAAGAAGAGAGTTCGACTCTCTCCCTGGGGATATAGCATCCTTTAGGATGCTCACGTCTCAAGAGAGATGTTGGACAAAGATTCCTCAGTTTTTTAATGTTCGACTGAGTTATTTCATCTTGAGTAATTATTATCTAAAATAACAAGATGGAATAACGAGATTCTCCCTGGGATAATAATTATCTTCTAGTAGTAACATTATAGAAAAGTTTAAAAATAGTTGAAATATTAATTGTTTAATTAAATTTATTGAACATTAAAAATGAATACAGAAACTTTACCAAGTGTATTAATATTAGAACAGATTGTTAGAGCTTTAGCACCATGCAAATTTGTTCAAATACAGGGTCCTGATGGAAGGACATATATTAGAGGAAATGATGGAAATCATGAAACAATATTTGAGTGCAGATTTCAAGAAGAACTAAAAGAACAAGGAATAAGTCCAGAAGGATTTTCTTGTGTTGGTGGAGGAGTTCTAGAATTTGTAAAGCAAGAAAGAGTATGGGGGGCATATGACTATAGTCGTAAATATGGAAAATATAATAAAAAAATTATAGAACCTTTATTAAGAGATTATGCTTCAAAAAATCTAGAAGGTTTTTCTGTTATGGTGAGATAGTAAATTCATTTTTAACACATAAAAAATGCTCTTTGCGTACGCTATGGGCTTTAGCCCATAAAAAGCAAAGGCATTTTTTGGGTGATCAAGAACCAGACACGCCATGTGGTCTCTTTAAAATATCATGTATATGTACCCGTAATGCTTTTTTAATTGAGGTGACCACAAAAATAGTAATATTTATAAATGTGGGCACCTTTAATATATTATGTATATTGAAAAAAGAAAAGTTGAAGGGAATATAAAATATTACCTGGTTCATTCATATAGAGAAAAAAATGAAGTAAAGAAGATAAGGAAATATTTAGGTATTAATCTTTCTAAAGAGGATTTAGAAACAAGAAGAAAATTAGCTGAACAAGACATCTTAGAAATATTAAATGAAATAAATATAAATGTGTTTCTCTTTTCATTAACAAAGAATCAAATAAAAATATTAAATAGAATCGGCAATAATATATGTTGTACTCATTTAAGTGAAGATGAGTGGCAAAGATTTACAGAAGAATTTGTTTATAACACAAATGCAATAGAAGGTTCAACTGTTTCTCTTAATGAAGTTCCTAAAATACTTAGAAAAAAATATACAGAAGATAAAGAAGAAATTGAAACAAAAGGTGTTGCGAATGCTATAGACTATATAAGAAAAACAAAAGAAGGTTTATCATTGGACTTAATTCTTAAACTTCATAAACTATGTTTTGAAGGATCAAAACATTTTGCTGGAAAATTTAGGGATGTTAATGTGATTGTAAGAAATTCTAGAGGAGAAGTATTGCATACAGGAGTTTCAAAAGAACAATTAAATGATTATTTAGCAGACTTAATTTATTGGTATGAAGAAAATAAGAATAAATTTAAGCCATTAGTTTTAGCAGGAATAATACATAACCAATTTGAACATATTCATCCTTTTCAAGATGGCAATGGAAGAATTGGCAGATTATTATTGAATTTTATATTACTAAAAAATAATTATCCTCCAATCAATATTTTACTTGAAGATCGCCAAGAATACTATCATACATTGCAAGAATATTCAAAAAATGATGACATAAAACCTACAATCTTATTTTTAATAAAACAATATAAAAAGACACTAAAGATGGTGACCACAAAAAAGAAAAAAATGTAATTTGTAGACACCTGCAAAACAGCAAAATATTATTCAGAAGATTTAAAGAAGATTCTCTTAGTATTTGAACACTTTTATTAATTCCTAGCCTTTGGCTTATTGACAAAAAATGCCTTGTTTGAAGCAGCTTCTTTTGATAGCCCGTCTAATTCATAGACAGCTCTTGCAACAGGCAGTTCAAATTTTCCGAAAACCCCTATTTTTGAATAAATAATATAGCTGAAAACCTTTTCTTCTCCTTTATCTAAAGATTCAACATTCCATTGCAATTTTTTATTTTTCATATCTACATGATCAGGAGCAACTGCCCCGAATTTTTCATATAAGCTAACAAGATATGGAAGCTTGTCTGTTATTTTTATCCTTTCAACAAATCTCCTTGCCTTTACCCTTATCTGAACCTTTAATGCAAATTCTCCTCCCCGGGTCTTTACAAATGAAACATTTTTCCTGAAAATCAAATCCATTTTAATGTATCTTCTAACAAAAATAACAATTAAAATTATCAAGATAATTACAATAATAGGATATAGCCAATTTGTTCTTACAACAACATCTAATTTTTCACCAGGGTACAAATCCTTTTCCCAGGTATAAACTGTTTTTAATCCATTAAATTTAGTAGTAAGAGGATCTATATTTGAACTTGTAAATAAATAAGTTATTAAACTCTTTTCAATAGTTATTGCAATTCTTCTCTGAACATTTCCAAGATTCTCCTTGATTATTTCATGTTTTTGGATAATTATACCTTTTCTAATTTCAGTAGTTTCTATATTTTCTTTTTCTGCATATCTTGCTGTTGCTTCATTGTACACAGTTTTCCCAGCAAACTGAATTTCAACCTGTATTATGTAACTTCCAGAATCCAATTTTTTCAATTTATCTTTATTGACTGAAACTTCAACATTTTTATCCTCATAATCATTGAAAGATAAATTTCCTTCATAATCAAAAAAAACAGAATCCAGCTTTAATTTTATATTATTAAAGCTGTACATCAATCGGTTATTAAGTTCTATTTTTATTTTTTCAGAATCAACATTAACATCCACAGGATTTATTAAAATAGCATTAGCAAGGCTTGATATATCAATGCTAAGCTGTTCTTTTTGTATCTCCTTTCTTGAATCCATGATTTGATATTCAAAAGTCAAAGATCCTTCTCTAGATTTTAATGATTCTTGAGGCATGACCTCTATTCTTATTGTTTTAGTTTCACCAGAACCTATCAAAAAAGGAGTTTCAGGAGTTATGTCAATTCCAACCAAAGAAAAAATTGTATAATAACTGCCTTCTCCGAGATTTTTTATTATCAGGTCAAAAACAGCTGGCTTGTCCAAATCAGTAATAACTGCATTAGAAACTGGCTTGGCTTTAACCTCCAGATTTATAGCTGAAACAAGGTTTAGAGATAAAAATATTGCAAACAAAAAGATAATTAATGCTTTTTTATTCATGATAAAGTAACAAAACTGCCCTTTTTAAACGTTTTGCAAATTTAGCTGAGGTAGAGGAATTTTCAGATGAAAATAAGGAAGAGGTGCATAAAGATGGCGATTCTGCCTCTGCGCCGGAAGGTTCTTTTGTGTTGGAAAATATTTCTGAAGAGCAAAGCGATTACCTACTGAGTGTTTATGCTGATGCGTTAGAAAATGGTGAGAATGAAGCAAGCCCTTCAGAGGCCGTGATTGCAGAATATGAAAGGATTAAGACCCTGCCTAAGGCCTATCAAATTTATGCCTTTAATACCGGAATTTCTTTAGAGCAGGCGCAAGAAATTACGCAAAATCAGGCGGAATATCTTTTGGAAATTTGTGGAGGTGTCGGTGGTGAAACTCCTGAAATGGCGCGAATAAATTATGCTCAAATTGAAAAATTGCCTTACCGTTATCAAATTACGGCTTTTCTTCTAGGACTTCCATCGGAACAAGCGCAAAGCATTTCTAAGCGTAGCAGTGATTATTTGATGGAGATTTTTAACGAGGCGCAAGCAAGTCAGATAGAAATTTCTGCGGAAGAGATGCAGCAAATTTTGCAAGAAATTGA
>JAGVWU010000007.1 GCA_018304145.1 Candidatus Pacearchaeota archaeon
CTGAGAAAGCATAAAGCTTCTTCTTTGGAATAATTACACTCTAGAATATACGTTAGATACCTTTGTAAATAGGGGTGCAATAATATTGGTATACTACACTTAGATTTAGTTTCAGAAACCTTTAAATAAACCTTTTTGTTTATTTAAGAAAGGAGGATTGATAATATGTGTGATTCTAAAATGATGGCTTTGGAGATGCTTGTCTTGGGTATTGTTCTTATATTGGTAAGAATGTTTACTGTATGGGACATTTGGATAGTTCTTGGAGCATTGGCTATAATAAAAGCAATAATGCTTTTTGTGATGCCTAATCACTGCTGCGATGAAAAGCCTGCTGCAAAGAGGAAAAAATAGTTTTTTATTTTTTATTTTTTATTTTTAAAATAACTTTTAACCTATAGAAAGGTTTTTAAACCTTTTTTTTATTGGAATTATAAGAAGAGTTCTGTGATATTAAGAGTTGATAATAGTAAGTTCATATTCTAAGAATATGAAAATTGAAAATGTCAGAAATATTATATGAAAAATGAAAAAAATATCTAATATTTTTAGTATCTCAAAATTCCAAATAATCGAAGGGGAATTATTAAGATGATAAGACAAACATTCAGAAAAATTGTAGCAACAGGGCTGATGGGAATAGTTGGTTTCTTAGGCGGATGTTCGACCATTCCTAAACCTGAAAAACAATGTTCAGATTCTTTTATAGAAAGACCTGTTAATATTTCTGTTATTGATAGAGAAAAAGCAGATAATGCCTGCAAAGAAATTGTTATAAACCATAAAAGAAGAGTTGCAGAGCCATCTCAAGGAGCTTATGTTACAGGATATGCTTCTGGAAATTATGCTACAAAATTCTTACAGGATTATAGGGTTCTTGGAAGAGGGCCTGTTGCACAAGGCAAAGCTTTTGCTGAAAGAAGAGATAATTTTATTAAAGGAGACAGCATACATATAGAAGCTTTTGGAAATTATGATGTTAATAGTGGAAATTTAGTTGAAGCTGATTTTAATGCTGAAGCAAAAAAACCTATTTTTTTCTGGGAAAATTTGGTTGGCGGTTATGATAATCCTAATTATGGGGATTTTGCTATTGCAGGTTATCAATTTAAGCAATATCAAAATGGCTTGTTAGGGACAAACGACCACCACGACCATGTTCTTAATGCTGGTTTTTTGCATTCAAGTAAAGTTAATTTAAAATTAGACTGGCTTCATTTACTTCCTGATGCAGATATAAGAGAAGGAGATTTATTTAGATTTACAGGCTCAAAGAAACTGCAGCTTGGACAAGTTTTTGACAGGGATTTTTGTATTGACCCTTTTATAAGTGCAGGTTATGCTCATAACTGGTATGGTATTAATGGTTTTACAGCTGTTAATTCGGGTGTTGATGTGACTTTTGAAAAAAATCATACTGTAATTGGCGGGAAAGTTGAATGCCAGAGTTCTCTTAATGACAATGTTGATAATGTTCTTTATGCTGGCGCTGAAGTAGGGTTTAAGTTTTAGAATACTTTGAGTTCTTTTAATATTTTTATTCACCACTAATCAACAGCTAAAATTATAAGGAAGGTTTAATAATGAACTTTTCTCTGATTAATTGTTTATTATGGCAACAAACTCAACAACAATTCTTGCTAAAATAGAAAAGTTTGAAACAGATTTGGAAAAGATGACTGATATAAGAAAATCTAAATCCTATAATTATGAATTTCTAATGCCTCAGATTGAAATTAAAATGGAAGAATTTCTAAAAGCTGTGCAGAGTTTGGTTAAAGAGCATAATCTGGATAAAACTGAGTTCCTTGATTTTAGGAATGTTGTAGTAAATATGATTCATGTTGCTGCAATGAAGAGAGGGGAATACGAATGGGCAGATAGTTTTGAGAAAAGGTTTGGGATTTGAAGATAATTTACCACTTTAAAGTTCATTGGTATTTAAATAAACTTATTGCTTATTGATTATTTTATTTCATAGAATTATATATAAATAAAATTTTAATTAAATTTTAACCAAACAATAAAAAATAGGTGATGAGGTGATGCATGGAAAAAAACATTAATTTTGAGCAGAAAGTAGTCATGAATTTAGACAGGGAATTGATTTCTAAATTTGGAAATGCTGTTTTTCAGTGCCCTGAAGCTATTTCTGTGATAATGAGGGTGGATTTCAAGGATGGGAGTTCTGTAGGTTTTCAGAGAGACAAGGAAATTGAGAAAGACTTGATGAGTTTGATGAAAGAAAAAAATAAGTGAATTGATTTCTATTCAAGGAGGTCTATTTTTATGAACAATAAAAGTGATAGCAGAATTATGAGCCGGGAAGATAAAATAAATGGTGAGATTCAAAAGATAAATCTTAGAATCAGATTATGCCTTGATAAGATTAGAAAAGAGGAAGATGAAATAAGATTTCTTGAGAAACAAAAAGAGAGAAGGATTGAGATGATAAAAGAGAGATAAATCTTTGTTAATTTTATGCAGGCAAAGCTTCGGATAATAGGACAACAAAGTAGATTGTTTTTTTAACTCCAACTTAACTTGCTCTTCACAACATAACTTATATAAATACTTATAAAATATGATTAATATAAAATATTAGAATCCAAATATTTATTAAATCTGATTTTTAAGATTTCTGATGGTTAGAAGGTATATTAATCCTAAAAGATTGGTTGTTGATCCTGATAGAATAAGAAGGGAATTACTGGAATTAGAAAATTTAGAAGGAGTTTCATCTGAAGATTTGAAAGGCAATTATAATTTTGGTTTATTGATGTGGGCAAGGAAATTTTTAAAACATGATTTTGATGTTCAGGGGAGAATTGAGAGAATAAGAAAAAGAGCAAAAGAGGTTTCAAAGAGCAAAAAAAGAAAATTTAAAAATGAAGAATTAAGAGAAAAAGTTGTTCAATTATTGGATGGATTAGAAAATCAAACTCCTTCTTATCCAGTTTTAATAAGACAATATGGAAGGGTTTTTGCTCATGCAAGAAGAAGTTTAAAAAAAGATTTTGAAGTTATAACCAGAATTGTTAATTTGAGAAGAAAATCTCAGGAAGTTTCCAGTAAATTAAAATTAGAATCAAGGAAAAAAAAGCTTGAATTTGAATTAGACGAATTAGAAAAGCATTCTGTCATTTCTTATGAAGATTTAATGAAAAGTTATGGAAAAAAATTTATTTGGGTTAAAGCTTTTTCAGAAGATTCGGAACTCAAAGAAAGAGTTGAAAGATTGCAAAGAGAATCGCTTAAGGTTTCTTATAGAAGAATTGCAGGAGAAGGAATTTGTGCAAGTGATTTGGTTTTAAAATATTCTCATTTAGAAAGAGCAGCAAGAGTTCTTCATGGATGTAGAAATGGAAAACCTTATTTGCAGTTGTTAGCTGAGGAAACAGGTGTTCCTTATGCTAATAAAACAAGAGCAAAAGGATTTACAAAAGATAAAAAAGCAAGAGAAATTTTAGAGGATTTAAGCTCCAAAGACAGATTTCCAGGTTCATGCAGAGTTACAAGAACAACAATGACCTTATCAAGATCTAATGCCATAAGGCACAGGAGTTATCTTGGCAAAAGATTTGGAATTGCCCTAGAACCTGGATATGAACAGGTAGGTTCTGTTGTCATAGTTTATCTTGGAAGCAGAATTACAAATAGATATGCAACTATGTTTGAATTTTCAGGAAAAAATTCAAACGCTGCTGGAACTGAATTTTATATGGAATTAGAGAAAAAGCTTGAATTTTTGAAAAGAGACTGAAAAATCAGCAATATCTTTCATTATAATATTATTTATAATCATTAGGGTGTTTTTCTCTCTATTAACGATGAAAAATATTTCATTGGAAAAAAGTAGTTAAAATACAGCAATTAAACTTATATTTAAATCTTATAGATAAATTTTTACTATTAATCAGGGTAATATTTTAGCAAGGTTTAAATATCTCTTAATTTTTATTGATTTAAAAGAGGCAATGTGAATCATGGATTCAGTATTTTTAAATGAATTATTCCTTCCAGCTCTGCTGGGAGGTGTTGGAGGGCTTACAAGAGGATTTATTGGATTGCTTAAGGCGCTTTCACTTAGGAGAAAGATTTTATGGGGCTATTATTCAATAACAGTTATTATTGCAGTTATTATAGGAACATTTACAGGATTGATTTTTAATTTTGATTATCGTTTAAGTTTGCTTGCTGGTTACGCAGGTTCAGATATTCTTGAAGGAATCTATAAATCCTTCAAGGCTGAAAAGGTTTATGTTAGTAAGGGGAAAGGGAAATAATTATTGGTTATTAATTAATAATGAAATTGAAAGCGGAAGGTGCAAGGCAAGAGTTGTGAAATAGGAATATTAATCAAATCAGACAACAGAAGCCATAACTTATAAAAATAAACATTACAAAAAGAGGCAAAAATGAAAAGATCTAAAAATAAATCTAAATTTTTTAAAAAATCCAAATTCAATTTGAAGGTTTTTATTTCATGCTTTATAATTGTTGTTGCAGTAGCTTTTTTTGGAAGCAGGTTTACAAAGATTGATTCATGGTATGAATCAGTAAAACCTGCAATAACCCCTCCCAATTATATTTTTCCTATTGCATGGACCATTCTTTTTGCTTTAATTGCACTATCGCTGTATTTTGCATGGATAAATTCTGATAAAAAATGGAAACCCGATATTATTATCTTATTTGGGTTTAATTTTGCATTTAATATATTATGGAGTTTTTTTTATTTTACAATCCACAGCCCTGTATTTGCTCTTATTGATTTGATTTTTTTGCTTTTTTCCATAATTGTTTTAATTATCTTTATTTATAGAATTGATAAAAAAGCCTCTTATTTGCTTATGCCTTATTTATTATGGGTATGTTTTGCAGGAATTTTGAATTACCTGACTATAAGTAATATAAAATAAAAATTAATAGGGTATATGAAAAATAAATATCATCCATAGTTATAAAAATAAACATTACAAAATTTTTACAAAAAATAACTAAAAATGAAAGGCAAAAAATTAAAAGATAAAAAAATACTTGTTGTTTTTTATTCAAGAAACGGAAATACAAGAAAAGTCGGGCACGAAATTGCCCGAATATTAAACGGAGATGTTTGCGAGATTTATAGCGGAAATTACAATGGAATACTTGGATATATCAAAGCAGGCTATCAGGCTGTTAAAAATAAAAAACCCCTGATTAAATTTGATAAAAATTCTGATGATTATAATTTAATTATTTTAGGAACTCCAAATTGGGGCAGTAAAATGGCTTCTCCTGTAAGGACTTTTGTTTATGGAAGAGAGTTCAAAAAAATTGGTTATTTCTGCCTTCAGAGAGGAAGAGGAGGAGAAAAATTACTGGATGAGTTGGATAATTTATGCGGGAAATCTGAAGCTAAAATGATTATTAATGAAAGAGATATTAGAGATGGCAGTTATATTAAAAAAATAAATGAGTTTTGCTGGAAAATAAGAGGTAAAAGATGAGGCTTACAATTGATTTGACAGAGGAAGAAGTTAAAATATTGAATAAAAGAGGCAAAAAGAATTATCTTAAATTAAAAGAGCAGGTTGAGGATATTATCAGGAGAAGCTGCATAAATAGCAAAACAACTGGAACTGCAAATAGATTCAAGGCAGATGATAGCTTGATTGATATTTTTTCCAGGCAGACAAGAGGGAAGCAAAGGAAAGATTAATTTATTTGTTAATATTATTATTAATTTAGTTAATGTCTGTATTTATTTTGTTAATGTTTATGCAGGTTAGGTTATGGGGGCAAGATTTGTTAGATATGAAAAACAATTAATTCTCAATTCTTCTAAGCTATAACTGATTAAGTATTTATATTAATAAAAATAATAATTATGATATAAATTTTGTTTATAATCCTATTTATTTTTACCTAACTTTTTTTTTGGTTTTCTTGATAAAAGCAATGCCAGGACTATTATAGCTAATAATGCAACCAGCCCTGTGATTGCATACATAAAATAATTAATATTATATTTTGATGACTGAATTAAATTGTTCAAATATTGAGTTGTAGACTGATTTGTTTCTATTGCTTGATTTGTTGAAGTTGCTGATGATTTTGGTTCATAATTTGTTGTTGTTTTTCTTGTCTGGGTTTTCTTGATATAAGCTTCCTCACAATCAATCTCATCCCCATTTTCATCATAACATTTTTCATCCTTTGATGAGTGAGAGCTTGAGGGTTTGCATCTTGCTACACTGTTTTTTACCTCACATTTATTATTACATTCTTCTTCTAATTCATAAGTTATTTGGTTTTGGCATTCGTATGCTGAATTTAATATGTTCAATACACATTTCGGCGTTGTTGTTTTTCTTGTAAGATTATTATTTTTGCAGATTAGTTCAGAAGAGGCATTTCCGCAATCATTGTCTGTCTGGCAGACTGGCTGTGGATTTTCAATTATTACTAAAGCCCTTTTTTCACTTGTTCCATTATTATTGAATTCATCTGTACAGGTTATTCTCCATTCATGCAATCCAGTCATTTCAAAATTATGAGCTAAGGTGTTTGTTTGGGTTTTGCTTATTGTTGTTGATGAATTCATAACCATTTCACTATTGTTATGTTTGATTATTAAATCGCATTTTGAAATATTTGATTCATCAGATACATTGAATAAAAAATTAACAATTCCCTGATAAACTGAAGTATTATTTAGAGGAGTTATTAGAGTTATCAGAGGAGCTGTTGAGTCTGTTGCCTGACTATTGCAAGTATTTGTATTTGAATTGCATCCATTTGTGCAGGTTTGGAATAATTCTTTGCTTACCTCTTCAAAACATGAACCTGTTGCACAACCAAAATTATGCAAATCCTTGTAAATATTATTATTCTCACAATAAGCATCTGAATAATAATTATTAGGGCAGGTTTCCATTAAAAATGGAAATAATTGGTTTGAGCAATACGAATTTTTTTGTCCGGGATTATTACAGGTGTAAATTATAAAATCCTGAAATATTTGTTTTTCTATGCAATAGTCTGGGTCTCCATTGCATTCATCTGTTCCACAATCTGAATTTTGAGAACATGCAGGAGGATTGCAGACATTATTTATACAAAATTCTCCTGCAGGACATTCAGAATCCTCTGTACATTCCGGCTGATTGCATTGCCCATTATTGCATCCAAGGGCACAGTCTTCAACTTTTTTTTCTTCTATTGCTGAGGAACATGTGCTTTGAAGCGTGTCAGGATTATTGCAATTAAATGTTTTATAATTTTGATAAACATTTCCATCTTGTTTGCAAAATTTATCTCCTATATAACCATTTGTTCCGCAGTCAGAATTTTGAGAGCATACTGAAATGCAAGCATTGTTTGTGCATCCATTTGCGCACATTTCAACTAATTCTTTGGTTGTTTGTTCTTGACAAGAACCTATTGAGCATGAAAAATCATGAATATCTTTGTAAAGATTACCCTCTTCACAATAGTTATCAGATTCATAATCTGCATTGCAAGTTTCTGTTAAAAATGGAAGAGTTTGATTTGAGCAGTAAGATTGTTCTGTTCCAGGATTATGACAAGTGTAATAAATAAAATCCTTAAATATTTGATTTTCAATGCAATAGTCAGGATATCCCAAGCTACCATCTGTTCCGCAGTCTGAATTCATGTTGCAGGCTATCTGATTTTCTGGAATTACCAGAATTTCTTGTTTTGAGTCTTGATTATATGAAAGGCATTTTTGTTCATTATTAACTGTTGTATAAACTTTAACTATATAATTTCCTGGTTCTGTAATATCTGGAATTGAGAATGATAAATCTTTTAATTCAGAAGGAAGCATTGTCAGGTATTTTGTTTCTGTATAAAAAATTTGGCTGTCTTTTTTAATCTCCAGATTAGCCTGAGCATTTGCAGAATAGATTGAAACTAATTCAGAAGGCAGATAATCTAAAGGTCCTGCACTTGAAACAGGAGACCTTATTTGAGCCTGAATATTAATAATATTATCTGTGTGACTAACATTCATTGACATTAGTTTTGAATTGCATATTTCTTTTCTTGTCAGGTAATCATTATAAGGGCCAACTGGGTCATTCGGATTTGTTCCCCACCAGTCAGCTGATATTTCATATGGAATATAACCTTCTTTATAGACATAAACTCCATAACCATATTGAGATTGAAGAGTTGTTGGATAAATTAATCTCATAAAATCATTGGTGGATGTCAAAATATCAGGCCATAATCTTCCTGAAACAGTTGCACAGTTATCAGAAGAGCAGACAAATCCTAAAACTTTTACATTATTAATAGGAGTATTTGTTGGAATTAATTGCCCATTAGTATCTATTGTTCCATATCTAAAATAATTATCTTCATATCTCTGCGCTGAAATAAAAGGTAAAACTAATACTGCTAATATGATTGAAAATGTGATTATTGAAAATATTTTATTGTGTTTCATTTTTATTCACTTCCAGCTCCTCGGTTTCCCCCAAAGCTGTTTTCTCCTGAACTTCCGTTTCTTCCTCCGCCAAATTCTCCACGGTAGGAATTTAATCCCGGAGCTCCATGTCTTCCTCCACCTGAATTAAAAGTTTTTGTTGTTTCAACAACAACAGGTGCAACTTTGGATAATCTTCTGATTAAACGAATCAATTGACTTCCTTTGTCTTTATCTAAACAAAAGGTTGCGCAATTAGGGCTTGTGTGAATATTATAAGCTCCGGTTGTGTAAACTACTCCTTGTCCGCTTGGCTGATTGCATTCATCAAATAAATCAACTAAAGTAACTTCTTTGCTTTGAGTTCTTGCTGAATTATTTAAAACAGAAGAAGTCAATGACATTTCTCTTGGAAGTGCAGTTATATAATCAGTATTAGAAGATAATAAAGCATCAGCAGGAGCTTTTTTTGATTCTATATATGCAACTAAACCATCTGCTGCATCTTCTAGAATAACAACTCCTGGTGTTAGATATGTCCAAGGACGTGTGAGAAATCCAGTTGGTGATGCTGCTATTGTTCCATCCAAAACCATTTCTCCAAGAAATTTAAAATCTTTTCTTTTCTTTTCTGCACTAAATTCAGGCTGGCTAAAATCAATTTCAACTGTGTAAGCATCTTTGTCTCTTAATTTTATATTTGTGTAAGAAGTTTCTTTTATTCTTATCTTAAAATTATTGCATTTAGAGTTAGACAAAGCTTGAATTAAATTTATTCCATCATCTCTTGATAATTGATTTCCAGGAGTTCTTTCAGAAAGAGTATCTTTATTTGTATATCCTAAATCATAGCTCACAACACATGCATTTTCAGGAACTTGAGAAAATCTTTCTTCAATTGCAAATAAAGTTGTGTCAGTTCCTCCTACATTTAAAAGAGTTGTATCCAAAGTTCTTTCTTCTGTATGTCTTGGTCTTCTTGAATTTGGATATGCAACTGATATTTTTTGAGCAGGTAAATGAGTATATACTGCAAAAATCTGTTGGGATTTTTCATAAGATAAAGTAGGTTCTATTACTTGAGGTGCTATTGTCATTGGATTTCCTATTGATTGTTGTGCAATTTTTTCCAATCTTGCTATATTTGCTCTTGGAACTGCATTTATTTTTGTAGCATTATAATTAGCTGTCTGACATCCTGTTACTGCTAATATTGCTGTTCCTGCATATGTTAAAAGGTTTCTTTTTAATGTCATTGTTGTTCTCCTCTTCTTAGTTGGAAAGTTCCAGCTTTAATTTGTCTAACAACTTCATTTAAACCACCACATCTTTCAATAAGCTCTTCTCTTAATACTACTAAACTCCTATGACCAATTACATTATGTATTGAACTTTGTTCTGTTGCACTTTTTTCTTCTATTTGAGTATAATGTCCTGGTTGAGTATCTGGAGAAGCAATAACATAAAATTTTTCTCCAGGATTAAGTTTAATTATTAATCTTCCGCCCATTTTATTTGGATCATAATTTTGGTTTGCCATTTTATTTGTGTTTAATTTGTTTAACTTCCTGAGCATTTCCTGTAACATGAAGATGTCTTTCTGTTGTTTTGTAAATAACTAATCCAGTAAACTTATGAATTCCATGTCTTGTTAAAGAATCTGCATATTGAGCAGAAAATTGGGCTAATGAATCATAAACAGTTGCATTTCTTGTTCCTTCAATTCTTTCAACAAATTTAAAATCAAGTCCAGTATATTCTGCTAATTTTTCAAAAGCTTTTGAATCTAGGTTAGCTGGTTGATAACGCCTTGCGATTCCGGTTGCAAGAGCTTCTAATTTAGATCTTGTATCAATAAAATTCATTCCAATTTCTGGCTGGAATTCAGTGTATTGAGCTTCTGCAATTATTCCATCTCTATTTTTTGAGAAAAATTGAAATGGATTACTTTTTTTTCTTTTTTCAACACAAACTGTTGCTAATGGAAATTGAGGAAGAGATAATTTTGAAACAAATTTATGAATTTGTCTTGATTCATATAAATTTATTTCATCATTAAATTTTTTAACAGTTTCAGATTGAGGAGCAGGAGCTGGAAAATCATAGACAGGTTTTTGTTGTAGAGGTTCTGGTTTAATGTGTCTTAAATCTGGTTTAGGTTCTGGTAAAGGAGTTTTGGGAGTTGTTGGTTCATGTTGGGGTGAAGAATCTTTAATGAATTCTGAAGGATCCTGAAGCCTTACCTCTGGTGCTGGTTTTGGTGTAGGCGCAGGAGGGATTGCATTTTTTAATTTTTCTTCTTTTTTTAATTGAGAATTATCCATTACAGGATAATTATTTGTTGAGAATGAAATTGGTTTTGCGTATTGGATTTGCTCCTGAGTTAAAACAGCTTGCTGCATGGTATTTGAAGTATCTTTATTAATATCTGAAGGAGATATTAAAGCAGTTAATCCAGCAAATCCTGCCACTCCTGCCACTCCTGCCACTCCTGCCAATAATGAATTTCTTAAAATAGTTGATAAGTTCATTTATGCTTCCTTTCACCTCGCTACTTTTTATTCAAAATAAGTAGCAAATAATCGAAAAAAAGTTCATTTAAAAACAAATTGATAATTTAAAATATATTATGACAAGGATAAAATAAATTGTTACTGGCTGGTGGGGTAATTTGAAATATTAATTTTGAGGTTAATCTATGGATATTTTATTAGAGTTTGTTGATAAAAACAGGAGGGAAATTTTATCTTTCTAAAGAAAAATACAAACATATTCAAAAACCTCTTTATATGCATGATTCTTTGGAAATAATAAAAATGGCTATTAAAAAATCCTACAACAATTAGATATAATGAAGAGGTTCAAATGAGGTTAAATTATCTTTTCTTTTTAAGATGATAAAAATGGATTAGGTTTTTATTCACCAATTTCAGTAATTAATAAGAAGCTTTAAATAGCCACTTTTTTTAGGAATTATATTAAACTGAAAGTTTAAATTCAAAAATCAAAAACAAGATTTTTGAAAGCCTGTAAATTTTCTTAAATTTCCAGGCTTTTAAATTTTCATTAAAATTCAAATTTAAAATGGAAAAACAAGAAAAACATAATTCTCCTGCAAAGTCTAATTTTGAAACAACTCTTGATGACAGGAAATACCAAAATCCTCAATTGGCTGGAAAACTTCCTGGAGTGACTCCTGAACAGGAAAAAGAAATGGAAAAAGCAAGGGCTGAAATAGAAGAATTAAAAAAATATATTCTGGATAAATTCAAATTTATAAATGCAGTTGGAATAATTCCTCCCCAGGCTGCTGTTATTTTTGATGATGAAAATGAACTGACAGAGGAAGAGAGAAAAAAGAAACCAATGCATCTGCTTGTCCTTCTTTCTGATGACAAGGAAAAAGAATTCAATAGTATAAGAAATGATATTGTTAAAAAAATTGCAGACAGTAAGCAGAATATATGGCTGAATTTATTTTTGGAAAAAGATTTATGGGATATTTGTCTGGATTCAAAATACGATGTTATTGAAGCAATTGGAATGAGCTTTCCATTATTTGACAAGGGAATTTTAGGGGGTTTAAGAGTTGCACAAATTCATAAGTCACTTTGCCTGAAAAAATTTGAAAAATATGTTTATTCCTATGTTGTTTGGGGAAGCATGCCCAGAGGAAACATGACAAAAACGAGCGATATTGATGTTGGAATTATAATTGATGACACTGATGTCAAGAGAATGCCCCGCCTTGAATTAAAGGAAAAATTAAGAAACATTATTTATTCTTATGTAATGCAGGCAGAGGAAATGGCAGGTGTCAAGAATAAATTATCTCCTAATATTTATTTATTGACTGAATTTTGGGAGGGTGTTAAAGATGCAAATCCTATTTTTTATACATTTTTGAGAGATGGTTATCCTGTTTATGACAGGGGAGGATTCCTGCCCTGGAAATTATTATTAAAAATGGGAAAAATCAAGCCAACTCCCGAATCAATAGATATGTTCATGAGTTACGGAGACAAGACAAAAGAAATTGTAAAAAGAAGATTATTGGATTTGGTTATTGGAGATATTTATTGGGGTGTTTTAACTCCTGCGCAAGCTATGTTAATGTTATATGGATTACCTCCTACAACTCATAAAGAAACCCCTACAGAATTCAAAAGAATTTTTGTTGACAAGGAAAAAATGATTGAGAAAAAATATGCAGATATATTAGAAGAAATTGTAATAAAGTATTACAAGGGTTATGAACATGGAAAAATCAAAGAAGTTAGCGGAAAGGATGTCGATAGATTATTGAATGATTCTGAAGATTTTTTGAAAAGATTAAGAAAATTGAGAGAAGATATTGAAAAAGAAATTCAGAAAAAAAATTTTGATGAAATCTATACAAATGTTTTCAAAATGCTTAAAGCATTGTTCGGGAACAAGGCAGAAAGCTCTTTGATAAATGAATTTGAAAAAGAGATTGTTGCAAAAGGAAAAGGAAATCCAAAATATATCCATACTTTGAATGAATTATTGCATATAAAGAAAGAATTAAAGACAAAGAAAATGCCTGGAAAATATGAATTTGAGAATCTAAGAAAAGACTCTGTTTATCTGATTGAGGATTTGATTGAATATGCCCAGAGAAAAGAACTTGGATTATTGGAAAAAACAAAAGTTATTTTAACGTTTAAGGACAAGCATGCAGAATTATATTTAATTAAACCTGCGTTTTTGGTTATTGATAATAATGTTAAGAAAATAACAGACAAGATTGAAGGTTCAGATGCCAATGAATTAAACAAAGCTCTTAGCGAGCATAAAGGACAGAGATATAAAATAGATAATAGGATGATGGATTTGTTAAGGGCTGAACTTGGAGATTTTGATATAAATCTTTAAGAATAAATAATTATTTTTTATTTAAATTATTTTTTAATAATGTTCATGCAGGATAGGTTGTGTGGTAAGAAGCAAAATTACAATTTGAAAAACAATGAATTCTAAAATCGCAGAAGTTACGACTTAGTATTAATATTATTATTAATTATAACAAGATTTTTATATGCCTTTATTTTTATTATAAAATGTTCATAAAAAGATGGTTGGGTTTTGTATTAATCTTATTGGGAATAATCTTATTTTTTGTAAATCCTGCTTTAAATATAACTGGTTATTCAATTGCTGATAATTTTATTATTAAGGGAGTTTGGTTTTATGTTATTGGATTAGGATTTATTCTTTTAGGGATTATCTTGGCTCAAGAGAGAATCCCTGTTCCTGCTGGTTTGGAGGATATTGTTAGTGAAGTCGGGCCTTTTGAACAAGTTCCTCATGTTTTTGTTGATACATCCACTATTATCAGAATACGAAAGTCAATAAAAGAATCTGGGGGAGATCCCAGCAAAATAGATTTTTTAGGAGCTAATGTTTCTGGAAACTGTGAGTATTTTATTCCTGAACATGGATTAAGAGAAATGCAGGGCTTAAGCAGACCAATTAGTTCAAGAGGATATAGCCCTCATGGAAGACAGACAATTGAACAAGAAGCTTTTCGTTATATTTCAAGTTATTTACCTCAAAAACAAAAAAGAGCTGGAGGAGTAACTGTTGAAGTTAAAAAAAATCCTAATCTAACTTTTGTTGAGGATGCTCGTTTAAAAGCTTATGAAGGAAAAGTTGAAGCTGCAATTGATTCTTATCGGATGGATCCAAAAACAAGAAGAAGGGTTGATGATGCTGAAAAAGCTAGATTTTTAAGAGGTGCTGATGCAAAATTAATTGCAGGAGCAATAATGTCTAGAGAACATGGAAATCCTGCTGTTGTTTTAACAGAAGATAGTTTAGTTAGAGAGGTTGTTCAATATTTAAACAGAACAAGAAAATCTAGTGAGTATGAAATAAAAGTTTATGGCGTTGGAGATTGGCAGAAAAGAAGAGGTTACATTCCTTTGAGATAACTTTCTTTTAATCTTTCGATTGATTTAAATTTTTCTTCAGTTCTTTGTAAATTAGCTGCAAATTCAGGAATTCTTTCTGCGAATTTTTCAGAATTTCCATGCCAATATACTTTTGAGTTTACTAATCTTCCTTTTTTTTGTTCCTGATATTCAGGAAGCGAGACTTCTGTTAAAGTTAATTTAGGGCTTCCTACATATCTTATTAGAAATCTTTGAATTCCAATAACTCCTTTTTTTAGTCTTATTGAAGCATGGGCTGCACATTGTTCTAAAATCTGCTTTTGAACTTCTTCTGGATTTTCATAACCAAGTTTTAGAAAATCAAGAATAGGAACTGAATAAAAATTTTCATCATGATAATCTCCTATTTCATAAAAGTCCAGTCTATGTTTAAATCCTAAATCCAATATAGCTTTCCTAAATTTAGGAAAGTCTCTTCTAACAATTACAAGTCCACATCTTTCTGTTGAAATATTTACTTTGTCTTCTAGTAGTAGAAGTTGATTCATAGATAAAATTCACAAATTTCTTATTTAAATCTTCTTTAAAATATTATTTATTAATAAGTAATAAAAAAAGATATATTATGAAATGATTATAATATAATCTAGATATTGAAAATTTAAAAAGATTTAAATGCACTTTATTTTAATAAGTTTATATGAAATATTTTGAACTTAAGGATATGAAATTATATCAAGTTGATATTTATGGTACTTTAGCAGATGGAAATAGGACAAGCGATTATGATATTATAATAGATGAGAGTGGTTTAGCTAAGCTTTTATTTAAACACTAAATAAGAAGATCTTCGATAGCTTTTTAAAGCTATTTTTCCAAGGATTTCTATACAATATTATTAATTAATATTGATAATAAACAAGAAATAAAAATAATATTTAACCATGACAAAAGGAAAAGTTGTTCAATTTCGAAGGGGATTGAAAAGAATACATGAAAAGCATTTTATTTTAAATGTAGATGCAGATTCAAAAGAAAAAGCTGCAAAATTTGCAGGAAGAGAAGTTGTTTGGACTTCGCCTGCTGGAAAAAAGATAAAAGGAAAAATTTCAGCTTCTCATGGCAACAAAGGGCTGGTAAGGGCTATATTTGAAAAAGGACTGCCTGGACAGGCAAGAAATACAGAGGTTGAAATTAAATGACAGAAAAATTATCATTAATGGAAAAAACATTATTAGGTGTGGGTGGATCAGCATTTTTAACATGGATGGCATTGCCATATCAAGCAATACCTCTTCCTCAAGATGCTACTTTAGGTAATTATATTTCTTTTGCTTCATGTGGAATAATTTCACTATCAGGGTTGGGTTTTTTTATTAGCAGAGGAATTGCAGATATTAGAGAATGTTATAAACCAAGGAATTATAACCCTTCAAATAATACTCAAAAGAGGATAATAATTGAATAGGAGGAAAAAATGAAACACAAAGATATTCATTCGCATGAAATAAGCGAAGGAGTTAGAATTGGAGAATACAGAGTAATTCAGCATACTAGAAATAATGTGATAGCTGAACATATAAGGACTGGTGAATTAGCTAGATTTGATTATGCTGGAGATAATTTAGTTAAAACCAGACATTATTAAATTTTATTTTATTTAACATGGTAGTTGTAAGAAAAGCAAAAGCATATTCGAAAAGAAAACCTATTGTAAATACCAGAAGGTCAAAAATTCAACAGCTTAGCTATGTAAAGATGGTTCCCACACAGAAAATTGTTAAATTTAACATGGGAGATATTAAAGGATTTGATGAAGGAAAATATAACATCAAGATTGAGATAATCAGCCAGGAAAATGTCCAGATAAGAGATTTAGCTTTGGAGGCTGTGAGACAGTCTTTGCATAAAGATTTTTCAGTTGATTTTCCAAATAATAGTTATTTTTTAAGATGCAATACTTATCCTCATAATATTTTAAGAAACAACAGGGTTTATTCTGGAGGAAGCAAAGGAGAAAGAATCCAGACAGGAATGTCAAAGAGCTTTGGAAGTCCTGAAGGAAGAGCAGCTATCATTAAAGCAGGAAATCCTGTTTTTACTGCATATTTTAATGGAGATGATAATATTCCCAAAGCAAGGGCAATATGCAAGAAAACAGTTCCAAAACTGCCTTGTGCAACAAAGATTGTTGCAACTATAATTAAGAAGGAATAGTTCTTATTTAGAGAATAATATTATATGTTATTTTATAGTAGTAACAAAGTAAAGGTTTAAATATTAGTCATGCCTATATAATCTATGGCAAACAAAACAGGTAAAGCATATGCATTTTTCAATTGTGAAGCATCAAAAAGAGATATAGAAAAAGAACTTCCTTTTATTAGGGAATGTGTTAAAACTCCAAATGCACTAGAACTATCTTTGATGGAAGGCACAGATGCCTTAATAGGAGATGCTCAATTACTTCAAATTGCAAGAGATGCTAAAGATGCAGGAATAAGATATGTAATGGAAGCAACCTATTCAAATGCAACTAATCATCAAACTGCCGATGAAGTAGCGTCAATTCTAAATCAAGTTTATCAATCCCCATTATATCAAAAGGGAGAGCAATTCAGAGGAGAAGTTGTTTTTAAGGAAAGAGGGAGATATGTATTCAGAGAATAGCTACAAGAGTATATGCATGTAACAAAGTAGTAGGTTTTTATTACGCTTGTTTACACCAAGGATTCGGCAGTTCGATTCTTGTATTACCCATTTAACTTCAGCCTATTTCTTTTTGTAAATATTATCATGATGATCAAAGTCATCAAATTTTATCTTATTATTTTTCTTATCAAACTGAAAAACTAAAACAAAATGTCCAAGATGAACCCTTTTTGAATCCTTCATATTATATCTTAAATTTTTATAATGCTCTAAGTTATAAGAATTAATAATTTCTTCAATCTTTTTCAGAAGTTGCTCATAAAGAGATTTGTCTTTTTTTGAAAGCTTAATCATTACTTCTTGAAGATTCTCACTTATTTCATAATCATACATCTTAACCTCTTTTTAGATTAACTGTAATATTTCTTAATTCATCAATAGAATTAAACTTTAGGTACTTGCCTTTTCTTATTTTTTCTAACTTCTCTATATACTCTGGTCTTAATTCTGGTTCCAAAAAACTATCTTCATAAATTTTGGCTATCAAGGCTACTGCCTCACTTTTATTTTTAAGTCCAAATTTAGCCTTAACTATATTCAAAATTCTATCTTCTCTTTTATCAATATCAATAATGCTTTGAACCATCTTATTATTTTACTAATGATTTATTATATTTTATAATGAATGCTAATATTTAAGCCTTTTGATTTGTTTTTCTTAATGTGCTTTTTGCAAAATATTGTATTTATTATATACTTGTTTACACAGAACTCTTGCGAGTTCAACTCCTCGTATATCCATTTTTTAGGATATATCTGTGAAAAAATCGTATGATAAAATTGTTTAATAAAAAAGAACAATAATGTTCTACTTGTTTACACAAAGTATACTAATAAGATACACCTTATGCTATCCTTAAAAATTAATTGATGTTTCATCATAACAAACTTTAAATAGAAAAAATTGTTAATGTATAAATGGAAAAAAAGGGTGAAAAAAGTGATAAAGAAGAGTATGTAAAGTGGTTTTCTGAGCTTTCTAATAAAGACATTGCCATTGCTGGCGGCAAAGGTGCAAGTTTGGCTGAGATGTATAATCATAAATTCCCAGTTCCTCCTGCTTTTATAATAACTGCCCAGGCATTTGATTATTTCCTTTTAAAAAATGGAATAAAAGATAAAATAAAAGAAATTATAGAAAGCATTGAAACTGAAGATACAAAGGAATTGGAAAAAAAATCCAAGGAAATAAGAAGTTTGGTTGAACATCAGGAAATGCCCGAGGATTTAAAGGGAGAAATTATAGAAAGTTATCATATTTTAGGAACTGAAAAAATAAATAAAACCGGAGTTTCAAGAGATGCACTAAGTCTTTTAAAAAATTCCTATGAGCCAATATTTATTTCTGTAAGAAGTTCTGCAACAGCAGAAGATTTGGTTGATGCAAGTTTTGCAGGACAGCAGGAAAGTTTTCTTAATGTTAAAGGAGATAGGGCTTTAATAGACTATGTGAAAAGATGCTTTTCTTCTTTATTTACACCAAGGGCAATTTATTACAGGCATAAGAAAGGATTTGACAAAGTAAATACTCTTCTTGCAGTTGTTGTCCAAAAAATGATTGATTCTGAAAAATCAGGGGTTATTTTTTCAAAAGACCCTACAAATCAAAGTGATAATATTATAATAGAAGCTGTTTATGGATTGGGAGAAGGAATTGTGTCTGGAAGAATAAATCCTGATAATTATTCTATTTCAAGAGATTTGGAATTAAAGAATGTTAAAATAGCTGATAAAAAAATAGCAATTACAAGGGATTCATCTGGAAGAAATACAATTGTTAAATTAAATTCTGAAAAAAGCAAGACAAGGATTTTAAGCAATGGAAAATTAATAGAGCTTGCTAATTATGCCCTTAGACTGGAGGAACATTATAAGAAACCTCAGGATATTGAATTTGCAATTGAAGAAGATACTATTTATATTGTTCAATCAAGGCCAATCACAACACTTGGTGAAAAGAAAATCCAAAAAGAGATTTCTGGAAAAGTTATATTAACAGGGCAAGGAGCAAGTCCTGGAATTGGGGTTGGTGTTGTTAAAATTATAAAAAATTTAGAGGATTTGGATAGAATAAAGAAAGGAGATGTTCTTGTTACTGAAATGACAAATCCAGATATGGTGGTAAGTATGCAAAGGTCTGTTGCTATTGTAACTGATGAAGGGGGATTGACTTCGCACGCTGCAATTGTTTCAAGGGAAATGGGTATTCCTGCTGTTGTTGGAACTAGAGAGGCAACATCATTATTAAAAGATGGAATGAAGATTACTGTGGATGGCCTAAATGGAAAAGTCTATGAAGGAGAGGTTGCTGAAACTCAATTTGCAGAAGTCAAGCCTGTTGTCAAGACAGAGAAGATTAAAATAAAACTTATTTTAGATTTGCCTGAATTTGCTGAAAGGGCTGCTCAATCTGAAATTGATTCAGTCGGATTATTGAGACTAGAAGGAATAATTGCCAGTTCTGGAAAACATCCTGTTCAGTTTGAAAAAGAAAACAAATTAAACGAGTATGAAGAGATTTTAAGAAAAGGAATTGAGAAAATTGCAACCCATTTTAATTCAATATGGGTTAGAACCAGTGATATAAGGACAGATGAATTTGATTTATTAAAAGGGGCTCCTGAAAAAGAGCTTAATCCAATGCTCGGATTTCATGGAATAAGATTCTCTTTGAAACATCCAAAAATTTTAGATGCTGAACTAATGGCTATTTCTAAAGTTGCTGAAAAACATTCTCATAAAAAATTTGGGGTTATGATTCCCCAGCTTATTTCTGTTGAAGAAGTGATTGATACAAAAAAATATTTTGAAAAGCATAAAATACATAACATGGTTTTTGGAGTTATGATAGAGACTCCTGCTGCTGTGCAGATTATTGAGGAGATTTGCAAAGAAGGGATAAGTTTTATTTCTTTTGGAACCAATGACTTGACACAATTTACATTAGCTTTGGACAGAGGAAATGAATATGTTCAATATTTATATAATGAACTGCATCCTGCAATTTTTTCACAAATAAAAAAAGTCATTGAAACCTGCAAAATGTATAATGTTGAAACCAGCATATGCGGACAGGCAGGAAGCAGAAAAGAGATGGCTGAATTTTTGTTTAGAAATGGAATAGATTCAATTTCTGTAAATGCAGATGCTGCGCATGATATTTCAGTTTTGATTAAACAACTGGAGGAGGAAATGCAAGAAGAGGAGAGATTGCGAGAAGAAGAGAGATTAGAAGAGGAAAAAAGATTAAGGGAAGAAGAAAGGAGATTGAAAGAGGAAGAGGAAATTAGAGAAGAGAAAGAAAGAAAAGAAAGGGAAAGATTAAGGGAAGAAGAAAGAGTAAGATTAGATAAATTGAGAATTGAAAATGAACCTTCTTTAAATGATGATAAAGAAGAGGAAAATGCTGAAAAAATAAAGCAAAAACTTCTGGATAAAGATAATATTAAAATTCTTGCAGAACTTGAGGAGGGGTTTGATAATCTGGATAATATAAAAGAGAAAGCAGATGAAATTCAGCATGAAGTTTGGCATGGAAATCAAGAAGAACTGAAAAGAGAGAGGGAAGTTGAGGAAGGAATCGAAGTTGAAAATATTGATTACGAGGATAATCAACCAGCAAGTAAATTTGCCAATATTTTTTATGAAGATGAGAATAAAACAAATGAAGATAATAATCTAATTGATAATAAATTGAATGATGAGATAACTGAAGATAGTTATAAATTAATGAATGATATTAGTGAAGAGGTTGAAGAAGATGGAGATTTTGAGGAGAGAGAAGCAAGAATTGAAAAACCTAATAAAATGGATTCTAAAAAAGAAGGTTATAGCTGGTATGATAGTGAATATGGGTAATTTTTATGATGAATTTATTTTAGGATTTTCTTCTGTTATACTTCTTCTTATTTTTTCTGCTTCTGCTGGTGTTATAAACTTAGCATAATAATTTTCTCCAGTCCTTTTATGCAATGTTGGAAGAAGCCCGAGTGCTGATTCCAATGTCATTGCTCCACAAGGCTCTATTTTTCCTTCTTCATATACTGCAACATAATTATTTTCCATTTAATTGATAAAAAACCTATTTTATAAAGAACTTAGGTATTATGTAACTCCTGTATAATAATAACATAATAGAAAGATTTATAAATAACAGAAACCTTTAAGAATTAATAAAATTAAAGGATAATACTAATAATTAAAATGGCAGAACCAGAACAACTTAAAGAACCTGCAATGAACAGAGTAAATGATAATATTTATGCAGCATCAGCTTTTAGGTATCTAAAAGAAGGAAAATTAGATGAAGCTTCAAGTTTAATGCAGTATGCTTATGCTAAAAGAGACCAAAATGGTAATTATCAAGTGGATTCATTGGGAGCAATTGCTCTTTTAGATTTCTTAAGAGCAGGTGGTCAATCAGGAATAGGACAGAGAATTCAAGTTGATGCTAAAAAATTTAATGAAGGTTTAGAAGAACTTACTGTAAGAGAAATGGGTGGAAGCATGGTTGGAAGATTAGGCTTGGGAAAAGCTGTTTTAGAAAAAGTAATGAAAGACGGCAATGATAATAAAATTCAAGAAATACACAAGAAATTAAAAGATTTAGAATATGAACAAAATCAGCTAGGTGCAAAATATGAAAAAGCAATAAAAGAAGCTGATGATAAAGATAAAAAAGGCAAATTAGCAAAGGAATATCAGGAAAAACAAAAAGAACTTCAAGATAAATATAAAAGAGAATTGAGACTTTCTCATGCAATTTCTGCAGCTCTTAGGATATCAACAGACAGAGTTGGTTCAGATGCATTAATCTTTGGAGCATATTCTGAAGCAAAATCTTCAGATGAAATTGAAGAAATGACTGAAAATGCTTCTCCAGAACACAAAGCAGAAGAATTATATTAATTCTAAAAATGATAGACCCTCTTATAGATACATATACTGAAAGAATGTTGGATAGAGTTTTTAATGCATGCAGAACTGTTTTAAGAGTCGGAGCTCTTGAAGAAATTAGTGCAGTTTCAGCTGTTTCAGAAACAGCTCATTTGGATGCTGAAACTACAAGAAAATATATGCTGAAAATGGCATCTCAAGCAGGTATATTATACAGAAATGGAAAATATGCTCTTGCAAGAAAGGGCTCTTTGTAAAAACAGATTTTTTTATTTGTTTTTTAATTTAGTATCCTCGCAACAAATACTTCTATTGAACCTCTTTCAACAACCTACCTGTATAAAGATTAATGATATTATCTAGATTCAAATTATTTCTTTAATTAATTTCATAACAACATTGAAAAATTCTTCTGCTTTATTCTGCCACATATCAATTATATTTCCATTTATATTCCTGATTTCTCCGTGCATCACTTTTCTGTGAAGTTCATGCAACTCTATAAAATTATCAACATATTTTATTTTTAATAATCTTTTATCAACAAAATTTTCTTTTAATAAACCTGCAATATGCTCTGTGCTTGGAGGAAGAACTTTAATTGCCATAAGCAAAGCCTGGGCAGAATCAACCATTGCCCAAAAACATCCTTCAACTGAACTTAATTCAGCAGATTTGCTGCTTAATATATGAACTGGAACTCTGTTCAGGCAGGTATATATTGCTTCAGGTGTTGGTTTTATTCTTCCCTGTTCAAGAAGAATTTTTAAAGGATTGAAAAATCCGCCAAAATCTATTAAAGTCTCTCCGTATCTTATAACATTAATCACAGTCGGGTCTCCCATGTAAAGGTCTCCCCACCAAGTTGTTAATTTAACTGTGTTAATATGGAAATCTTTTTGATAGGGGTTTTCTTGGATTATTTTTGCAAGCTCTTCTCTGTACCATAGAACCAAAGTTTCATCAAATTTTATTGAAGCATCGTCTATTATTATTATAATATCAATATCAGAGCCAATAACATTAGTTTGTTTTGCAGAAGAGCCAAAAAGAATTATTGATTTAATCATTTTATCAAATTTTTGATAAATTTTTATTGCAAAATCCATTGCAATATCCCTTTCAGTTTTTAACAATAAGCTTGGATATTTTTTAATCTCTGTTTTTTTTGTCGGTTTAATGTTTAATTTAGAATTTTTCATTTGCATTTGTCAAAGTTCACCTTTTTTATATATTTTAAAAGATATGTTTGTTTTTAAATTTATTTGTTAATGTTTATTCAGGTTATGGGGGCAAATGAGTATTTGTTATGGTTTTTAATGGTATAGCTTATTCTTCTCTTTTGCTTACAAAACTTATTACTTCTCAATGTTAATAACACAAATCTTTATAATATAATTCTTTTATAATCTTTTATAAAAAGAGTTCAAGATGACCAATGCAATAGCATATGCAAGAGCATGCATTTTAGGAAATCCATCAGATATGTATGGAGGGAAATGCCTTAGTTTTACTTTTGGAAATTATGCTGAAGTTGATGTTGAAAATTCTGAAAAAATATGGATACATGGAGAAGAAAAATCCGAAGACCATCTGACTTATAATGGAAGCAATGATTTGATAAAAGCAACTGTCAAGCATCTTTGTTTGCATGATAAAAAATTTGAGATTTCTTACAAATCAAACATTCCAAAAGGTTTTGGGCTTTCTGGAAGTTCTGCTATAATAATAGCAGCAATAAGAGCATTAAATTTGCATTTAAATTTAGGGTTGAATAGAGATGAAATTGCAGAGCTTGCTTTGCATACAGAGGTTGATGAATTAAATATAGCAGCTGGATTTCAGGACAGGTATGTAATTTCTCATGAAGGAGTTTGTTATATGGATTTTAGAGGAAAAGAATATTTAAGAGATGCAAAAATAGATGGTTTTGGAAAAGTTAAGAAATTATCTGTGAATTATATTCCTTTTTTTCTATGTTTTGGTTCTGAACCAAAAAGCAGTGCTGTTATTCATAATCCATTAAGAGAAAGATTTCTTAAAGGGGGGGAAGATGCCACAAATATAAAAGAACATATGGATAAAATAGCAGAACTTGCTGAGCAGGGTATTAAGCCTCTTTTGAAAAGAGATTGGAAAAAAATAGGAGAATTAATGAATGAAAATAACAGATTAAGAAATCAATTGTGCAATTATCTTAAAAGTGATATTCATGCAATGGAGTATGCTCTTGCATGTGGGGCATATGGCGTAAAAGTTTCTGGTAGCGGAGGAAGTGTTATTGTTTTATGCGATGATAAAAATATTGAAGAAGTTTTCAGGAAAGTGAATAAGATTTATCCTTGTTTGAGGCCGGAGATTGCTTTTGGGATGAATTAGAGAAAGACTATTTTGTTAATGTTAAAATTTTTATTAAGGTTCATATATTCACTTCTTTTAAGCTTGTTGAGTTTTGTTGTGAGAGCAAAATAGAGGTTTCTTTTAATTGCTTTGTTTCTTTCTTAAACTCAATTTTACACACTAATAAATAAAGCTATATTTTAGTTAGCGAAGCTTCTAAAAATTAAAAACTTGTAAATTTACACAGAATATCCAGTAAGCTTACCCACTGCAAAACCAACCAATGCAGCTGCCATTCCAATTGTCATCAATTGGAATCCTTTTTTTATCCAACTGCCTACTGTTAATTTTCCTTCAATTGCTCCTGTTGTAAATAATGCAATTGCAGATATTATTAATGAAGAGATTACTGCTGTTTGTATTGAAAAAAAGAAAAAAGATGTTAAAGGGATAAAAGAGCCTATTATAGATGCTAAAAAAACAATTATAGCACTTTTTATAGGATGTGCAAGTTCCTTGGAAAGCCCTAACTCTTCTTTCATCATTATATCTTTCCACATTTTTTTATCTGAAGTGATTCTATGGACAATGTCATTAAGAAGTTTTCCCCTGAAACCCTTTTTATAATAAATATCTTTTATTTCAATTCTTTCTAGTTCAGGAACCTGTTCAATTTCATTTTCTTCCATTTGCTCCTGGGATTTATAATAATCTGAGAGGGCTTTTGTTGAAGTGTATGCAACAGCTCCCATTGAAACAGATTCTGCAAATGTGGCAGTCAAGCCTGCAATTATAACAAGTTTAGCATCATTAGTTGCAATTGCCATACCCAGAATTATTCCAAGAACATTGACAAGCCCGTCTTGCCCTCCAAGAATAAAATCATTGAGCCATGCAGCACCTTTATTGTGCTTTTCAGTATTATTCATCATCTCTTTTCTTTTATACAAGCTCTTGCGCATACTGGAACTAATTAATGGAAGTATAAAAAGGTGTTGGGGAAGGGATGAGAGGAAAAAGGTTTTTTGAAGCTGTTATAGTAAAAAAATAAAATTTTAATTATTCCCATTTTCCATCTTATCATTCAAATTCTTTAATCTTTCTTCATATTTTTCAATATCCTTATCTTTTTCTCCAAGAATTCTAAGCTTATTTTTTAAGGCATCAATCAAACTTTTGCTTATTTCTTTTGTATGATATCTGCCTCTTTCAAAATTTCCATTATTTATATCTTCTTCTACTTTTTTAAGATGGATTTCTATCTCTTCTTTTATACTCTCTATTCCTTTTTCCAATCTTTTAGTTCTTTTAGCCATTTTTCAGAGAGTTCATAAATATTTTCAGCTTCTTTTATATTTATATTATTAATCTCTTTTTTATTTCTTTTAATTCTTAAATAAGCATTAAAAACATTTTCTCCTGTTAAATCTAAAAATTCTTTTTTATTAGGTTTTTTATTGTCTAAAATGCATTTTATTAAATACATTTCTCTAAATCTTAAAACTAAAGAATAAGCTGTTCCATCAAGTATTTTTTCATTATTTTCTTTAGCAGTATCTATCATATCTTTGTTTATTTTTAATATTCTTTTTATTTCATCCAAAATCTTTTTGAAATTAAAGTCAATTTTTCTAATTTTATATTTTTCAATTAACCCTTTATTAAACAAAACCTCTGCTTCGTTTAATATTGATTGATAATTAAGGCTTGATGAAAGATTTTTTAAAAAATTGTCTTCTGAAACAAAAAGAATCTCATAATTGTTTTCATTAATAATCTTGTTGAGTTTTTCAGTTATAACTAAGATATCAATGTCACTTGATTCATCATAATCTTCTCTTGCATAACTGCCAAATAAATAAATGCCTTTCACTTCTTTATTTAATCCATATTTGAATATAATATCAAGAACATCTCTGGCAATCTGCTCTTTTGATGGCTGCAGAAGAGTTACAACTACCTGTTTGTTCAGCCAGCTTCTAGGCAGGAGAACTCCTGCTGAAGTTCCAACTTCTCGCGTGTTTCTAATTAAAGTTTCCATTTTTAAATGATTAAGTATTCGTATTATAATGTATTATAATACAAGTTAATAAAGCTTTGGGTTATAGGGATATTGGTTAATGATATGAAGGATTGGTGAAATGGGTTGGGGTGAGATGGGAGAAGATGGATTGGGAGAAGGGTATTGTTGTTAATGTGATATAGGATGAGAGAGAAGGTAGGGGATGAGATGAGAGGTTGGTTTGTTGGAATAATTAATTTTTAGCTTATTCCAGGGCTATTAATTCATCAATCACTTCATCCACAGCAAGAATAATCTCTTCTTTTCTGTATTTAACATCAGGATAATAATTTTCAAATAAAAATACTGCCCTATCAATTGCCCTTGTTTTTATTATTTCTTTATCTTTTTCATTCCAATTATATAAAGAAAAATCTTCTGATGCATTTAACCTGTATTCAATTATTTCTTTCTCTAATCTGGGTATTGACTCGGGTTTATTTGTATTTTTCTTTAAAACCTTATGCAATGCTACATTCCCTATTCTTTTGCTTAATGATTGTATAATTCTATTTTTTCCCATTTTATTTGATTTAATCTATCATAAGTTTCTTTAATTAATCTTTTTAAATGAAGAATAGCAATTCTTTTTTCAACAGAATTTTCTTCATTGTTTCTAAGCTTAACTGCTAGATTTTTGCTAATCTCATCATAAGTTTCTTGATTTAACTTTTGATTATCAATAATCTTGTTTATCAATAACCTAATTAAAATTATTCCTCTTATATCTTCATAAATCTCCTGGCCTTTGATATGATTATATTCAGAATCTTCAAATATGCTGTAATTAAGTTTCATCCTCAAATCCATTTTTCTTATCTCATATTTTTTAGGAATCTCAACTTTTCCATAAATTATTTTGGAGTCATGCAACTGATACATCAAAGATATGTTTGAATTCTTAGAATCATTGAAAGTTTGTTTATCATAAATCTGCAGATCTATATTTATTTCATGTTTTTCAAAGATTTTTTTTATTGAGTTTATTTTCTTATATTTTTCGTGAAGTTTATTCCAAAAAGGTTTTTCCAGCATGGTGATGCAATCAATATCTCTATAATTGGAATAATTAGTCTGCACAACAGAACCAAACAATATTATTGCCTTAATTTCCTTTAATTCTTCCATTAATATTTTTTTTATCTTTTTTTCAATAGCATGAGATTTATGATTATATTCAATCTGATTCAAAATGTGTTCAGTATTAATCTTGAGAATCTGACGAAGCCGTGGCCTGACAAATCTTGAAAGATAATTTGAATCCTGCTGATTCAGGGGTTTTCCCAAAAGTCTCTTATTGATTGTTTCAATCTCCCGTTTAGTCAAAACAAAATTCAAATCATTGTATTTTAATGTTTTTACCATATAATACATATATATGTTATGTATTTAAAGGTATGGTTGATGAATGAAAAAATGGTTAATGTTGATGCGGAGAAGGGGGTTTGATGAAATTTGTTATTAATGTTGCAATCAAAATATAAGAAATCAGGCAATCTTCTGATTAAAAAATCAGAATCTGCTACCAGCAAAACTGCTCATATTCTCCATAACTTCTAATCTATTGATATTAACTATAATGGGATTGAAATGATAAGTAGTGCAGGATTTTAGACCTGATTGCTTATACACTTCTTTGCTTTCTTTTATAAAAGAATATGAAATTATTTTTAATTTAGAATTATCTTGAATTATTTTTAACTTTATCTCTTAGTATCTTCTATTTCTTCCAAAACTTCTTCCACCACTATGTCCATGACTTCTATTTCTACTTCTATCCCTATTTCTGTTTCCGCCCCAACTTTTTTCTCTGCTTTCGCCTCTGCTTCCGCCGGTATCTCTATCTCTACTTCTAGGATTATTAAATGAACCTGTTCTGCTAGGCCTGCCTGACGATGAATAATGTGAACTTGAACTTCTTCCTCTACCACCAAATCCTCCTCTGCTACCTCTGTCTCTGCCAAATCTGCTATTTCCTGCTCCTCTGCTAAATCTCCCACCTCTTCTTTCAGGCATCCAGCCCAATCTTGCTCTTTCTATTAATGGTGTTTGTTCGTTCTTTATTTGAATTTCACCTTTATCTACAATGTTACTGAAATTTTCATAATCTCTTGAGGTAACTATATTGATAACTTTTCCTTCTTCTCCTGCTCTTGCAGTTCTTCCAATTCTATGAACATATTCCTTGGGATCTGCTGGAATATCATAATTATAAACATGAGAAACTCCTTTAATATCAAGTCCTCTTGCTGCAACATCTGTGCATACAAGAATCTTTGCTGTTTGAGAATGGAATCTGTCCATTATCTTGTTTCTTTTATCCTGGGAAAATCCTCCATGTATTGGAAGGACATCTAGGTTGTTGGCTTTAAGATTATTTGCAACAAAATCAACATTTCTTCTTGTGTTGCAAAAAACCATTACTAGTTTTGCATCTTCTTTTGTCAATAAATGATTTAATAAAGAGAATTTTAAATTATCCTCTACATCAAAGTAAATCTGAGTTAATTTAGCAGGATCAACATATTGTTCTGCTGAAACTTCAACAGGATTGTTCATATATTTTTGAGCTAATCTTACAATATCTTCTGACATTGTTGCTGAAAATAAAAGAGTTTGTCTTTTTTTAGGGCATTGATGAATTATTTTTTCAACATCATCTCTAAATCCCATGTCGAGCATTCTATCTGCTTCATCTAAAACAAGAATTTTTAAATGAAATAAATCAATTGTATGTCTTGCAAGATGGTCTAGAATTCTTCCGGGTGTTCCAACAACAACTTCTGCACTTTCCATGTCTTCTATTTGAGGATTAAGTGAAACTCCGCCATAAACAGGAATTATGTTCAATGGCTTGTGTTTGGAAAATTTGTTCAAAGCTTTATAGTTTTGTTCTGCTAATTCTCTTGTTGGTGTTAAAATTAAGGCTTGTATTCCAAAGTCTTTTTTAACATCTTGAAAAATAACAGAGCCAAAAGCAAGAGTTTTTCCAGAGCCTGTTGAAGCTCTAGCTATAACATCCTTGCCTTCAAGAACATGAGGGATTGATTTCTCCTGTATCTCACTAGGTGTTTCAAATTTTTCTTCTTCAATTGCTTTTAAGACATGTTCAGAAATCCCTAATTTCTTGAACTTGTGAGAGCATGAATTTTTTTCAGGCTTTAAAGCAATTTGTATTGTTTCAGTTTCCATTTTAAGTATGTAAAACTTTTTATAGGAAATAACTTTAATTATTTCCTAATAATCAAATAACTTATGATTATTGAAGTTATTTGATATAATAAAATCCATTAATTTGTGTTTAAAACCTTGTATAAAGTTTGGGTAAGAAAAAGTCGTGCTCGTTTATTAGCGAAGCTTTTTCTTGAACAATATTAATAATCGATGTTATTATTTGTTTTTGTGTATATAGTTAATTGGAGGGGGGTTTATAAACCTGCTGGTAAGACCAATTATATTTTTTGGTATTATAGTATTTTCACACCAAAAAAGCTTAAATAATAGCTAAACTACGACGATAGTTATGAAAAGAGTATTGTCAGACATGTATTTCTTGGGTAGAGAATGTCTGATAAAAAAGACCAGCAAAAAGTTATAGATGAAATAAAAAGAATTCTAAGAATAATCTGAGAAATTGGTTTTGAATTCTAAACTTGTTTGAATTATTTTAATAATGCATATCCCCCTAATGGTTTTGGAGAGTATGATTGTGGGGCTTCTGTTGCTTAAACTCTTGCTAACTCTACACAACTATCTCTTATGCTAACCCTTCACAACTTGCATTAATTAACATTAGTTATATAATCGTATCTTCACAATCTTTTAAAACCCCTAAACGCACCTAAAAATATGGGTTTTTCAATAAAAAAAGGATATATCTTTGCATTTATATTAGCTCTTCTTCCAGTAATTTATATATTGATTTTTATGAATGATGCAGTTTTGTTCTCTAATTTTTCAAGTTCAATGAGAAGCCTTGGAAAGATATTAGGGCTTGTTGGCATTATTTTATTTTCCTTAACTTTTCTTTTAAACACAAGATTGAAATTTACAGAAAAACTTTTTAATGGCTTGGATAATACTTACAAAGCGCATCATATTTTAGGCACTATTTCCTTTTTATTATTGCTTTTTCATCCTTTGTTTTTAGCAAGCCAGTATATTACCAGTTCTTTTGCAGCTGTTGCAAAATTTCTTTACCCTTTAAATGAGAATATTTCTGTTACGTTTGGAAATCTTGGATTATTTTTAATGGAAATATTTTTAATTTTAACATTTATAGGAAAATTAAATTATAAAACCTGGAAATTCACACATAGATTTTTAGGAGTTGCTTTTATATTTGCAAGTTTGCATGTTTTGCTGATTTCAAGCGATGTTTCCAGAAACTGGATTCTTAGAGGCTATATTACTATGTTTCTATTAATTGGATTAATGTCTTATGGTTATAGAAGCATTTTTAGGAAGTATTTTGTTAAAGTTTATAATTACGAAGTCAAATTTGTAAAAACTTTGGGAAATATTACTGAAATAAAGCTTACTCCAAAAAATAACTTCCTAAATTTTGTTCCAGGACAATTTGTTTTTATAAGTTTTGATTCAGCAATTGGAAAAGAATCTCATCCATTTACAATAAGCTCTTCATCATCAGACAGAGAGCTTGGTTTTTCAATAAAAAATCTTGGGGATTTTACCGGAAAATTAAAAGATTTAAAGGAAGGAAGTATTGCAAAGATAGAAGGGCCTTTTGGAAGGTTCTCTTTTGTCAATTATCCTTCTAAGAATTATATTTTTATAGCGGGAGGAATAGGAATAACTCCTTTTTTGTCAATGATAAGAAGCATTGAAGATAATCCTGATAAATATTATTTTGAATCTATAGATTTGCATTATTCTATTAAAACTGAAAAAGAAGCTGTGTTTTTAGATGAGTTAAATGAAATTTCAAAAAAGTTTTCTGAAAAAAAATTAAATATTTTTTTGCATATAACTGAAAAAAGCGGATATTTAAATTTGCAAAAAATCCTAGAAAAAAGCAAGAATCTTTATGATAGCAAAATTTTTATATGCGGACCTGTAAATATGATGCATAGCCTGAAAGAACAGTTGATTTATTCTGGAATTAAAAAAGATAATATTAAAATTGAGGAATTTGCATTGCTATGAAAACAACAAAATTAATTTTCTTTGCAGGATTATTCATAGCATGGGCTTTTTTAGCTACACTTTTTATAGCTGGATTTAATATGGTTGAAAGAAATAGCCTATCAAATACAGTTTCAGGAAAAAATGTTTCAAATGATAACTCAATAAATAATAATCTTGTTCTTGATTTGAATGAAATTGCAAAGCATAATTCTGCTTCAGACTGCTGGATGATTATAAATAACAAGGTTTATGACATTACTCCATATATTAATTCCCATCCTGGAGGAGAAAGTGTTTTATCCCGTTAATATTTCCTAACGATACATTTCTTTGATTTTTCATTTTTTAAGTTTCCTTATAAAAGCCTGAGATGGAGTTTCTAGTTCGTCAA
>JAGVWU010000055.1 GCA_018304145.1 Candidatus Pacearchaeota archaeon
GCTGGTAATTTTCAAACAGCCCCTGAATATTCAAGCGCTTGTACCAGAGCAAAAATTATTAATGTTGCTAATATTGGTACTGCACAACATTCCGGCTTTTACGATGAGCTGCTTAAACTTAGCAAAAAACATTTCTTAGCTATTATTATTTTAACGTTAAATAAGCAATAAATAAAGTGCTTCTGTTTAGACTCCGGGTTTTAGAATGTTAATTCCGGTTATCGTTTCAATCAGCTGAATTATAAAAAATGAACTAAAGATCAAAACAAAGCCCAAAATGGCAAAGGTTAGAGCCTTGCTTCCCTTTTCAAGAGATTGTGCGTCGCCGGAACCGGCACTTTTTATAATCCCAAAACCAAAAATCAACCCTTTAAAAATCTGTCTTTTAGCCATCAGCAAATTCTCTAACATCTCCATATCTTTTCCAAATATTTTTAATCCTAAAATATATATTAGACTCCATACCCAAGAATTTAAAAATAACCCCCACTTGTACTTATTATGAAAAATTATGAGTATGCAGAAGATTTAGACTTATTATACATAAATAATATTCAAAATGAAAAAGAAAAGGTAATAGGAACAATTAATCTAGGGAATATAATTTTTGATATTGGAGAAGGCGGAAAAATATTAGGTGTTGAAATCGATTGCGCTTCTAGATTCTTAAGGATGAGCCCTAGTCAAATAATTAATCTTAAAACAGCTAAGATTGATATTATAAAAGTAGGTAACGCATTAGCTATAGGAATTCTATTAGCAACAGAACAACAAAAATTTTCTGTTCAATATGTTTTAGAAAAAGAAAAAATGATTAATTATTGTTAATCTTTTTATTATATTCTTTTCTTGCCCACTTCCCAGTTTTTCTTTTCATCTTCTTTTCCACATTGGTATAATCTGGAATAACATTAAAGAATTTAGGAGGTTTATCATCTAAATAAAAACAAAGTTTCATTGATTCATATTCTTTTAATTTATAAATAAAAGTGTATTTAAATCCATTTTTTGCAGTTCTTTTAAAAACCTCAACTATTTTATCAAATTGGTAATAAATTTCTTTTACTTTTTCAATCTCTATTCCATGTTTAGGATATGAATGCCAATTGAAACTATCATGAATTTTAAAATCTTCAAATTTTCTCTTTTTCAAAAATTCTATTTTCTCTTTCTTTTCATTCTCATCAAGAGGAATATCTATTTCATTAGTAACCATACAAATAGACAGGAAGATATAATTATAAAACTTATTGTAGATAATATACCCTGCCAATAGTTTAGCTAATATTAGTCTTTTTCCTCTTCACCGCAATAATCGTATAAATAAAAACTATCAAAATCACACTTAAAATAAAATTAAAAAAAGTGAAAAACGGAAGCCTTATCCTTGCTGCACCACAGACAACGCTTCCTTGCTCTGTTGAGCATAGAGATTCATTTAAATCACAGTTCCCAGAAACTCCTGTCAATGTGCTGTTCATCTGAACTCTCATAAATCCATTTTGAGTATTGCACTCTCCATGATTTGTTGTTGTATTGCAATAATAAATCAATTCGTTACCTGACTGGAAAATGCTTCCTCTAATTTGTGAATTAAGCTCGCATTTTCCTGAACCTGCATTATATTTGCAGGAACAGTTTGTCTTTATAAAAAAATCATCCCTGCAATCAGCACTTGTCTGGACAATTCCTCCGCATGCAGAATCTGAGCCAACTCTGCATAAGTCCAGACTGCAGTTTACAGAATCCTTGTAATCTGAGCAAAAACTTATATTATTGCACAATTGCTGTATTGTAAGATTTAATTTACAGCCTGTTGCAGTGCATCCATAATTTGCAGGACAGCAGTCATCATTTCCACCTGGAATTTTATTTAAACCTCCACACCCAACAGGGCTGGCAAGGGTGTTAAAACTATTTCCACTTTCATTCCAGTATTTTAATCCATCTGCTTCACAATAATTAATAAAATTTATATCAAAATTTGTGTCTGTTAAACTATTTGCATTTGGGATTATAACTGTCAATTCTGCGTTATGCTGCCCTAATACCCCAAAAATTTTTGTGAAATTAGTTCCATTTATGCCTCTGACATAATACCTATCTCCATCATCAAAAATCCATGAGAAATTTATATTGTCGTAATTGCCTCTTAAATTATAACTATTATAAATAAGAGTCCCTCCTGTTGTTGCAAGGGGGCAATCTCCCCCTAAACAAGTTATATTTTTGCTTGAATTAACTTCAATTGCAAAAGATTTTGTAGCATTAAATTTTACAAAAGGTCCGTTTACACTTTCCCCCCATTCAGGTTTTGTTATATAAGCAAAAGTATAATTTGCAATCACATCTAAATTAATTACAAAAATGCTTTTTTCATCAGAATTACCAATTCCTCTTTCATCAACAGCCCCTAAATTTATATTTTTCTGCCCAGAAGAAGCATAGCTGTTAAATGCAAAAATATAGTTCTGATAATTTTCAGAATTTCCAAATTTGGTTATGCCGTCTCCAAGTTCCCAAATAAAGTCAAAAAAATCATCTTCATCATAAGTTGATTGGCTGAATTCAATAAGTTCTGAAGTTAAATAAATATCTCCTGTTTGAGGAGAAGTTATATTTGTATTAAGAACAAAATTATTTTCAGTTCCACTGACTGCAAGATATCTAAAGTTAGAATCTTCATTATCTGTAGTACTAGTCCAGATAATGTCTCCCTCGCGTCTTGCTCTGAACCAATAACTTCCACTTTCATTCATCACTAAAGTTATAAAGCCAAGGTCACTATTTTGTGAAGCCGTCTTTTTATCAAACCAAAGAGGTATTGATTTATAAACTTCATACTCTAAATTGCCTGTCAATGCACTTCCTCTTGCAATTAATTTAACCCTGTCTTTTTTATCAGCGCTATTTATTGCAGTTCCAGGCAGATTTCCCCAAAAAACCTGATTTACTCCAGAAGGAATTATTGTAATGTTCCTTAATTCAGTTTTTCCTTCATCATCTATAGAATTTGAGCTAAATGCCTGATAAAAATATTTTACAATATCCAAATCTATTTCGGGATTTTTAGACTGGTTAACATAAAGATACCATTGTGTAGAGTTAAATTTATTTAAACTGCCCATATAAGATTCATTTATTTCAGCAGAAGTTAAACTTCTATCCCAAATTCTCAATTCATCAATTATTCCATTGCAGCCAGCATACCAGCCTCCGTCCCATTTATAATTCGCTATTTTTAATAGAGAGGTAGTTTGATAAGGTAAAGAATTGGCTGTGGCGATTCCATCTAGATTTCCGTTTAAATATATTTTAAGATTATTTCCAGATTTAGTGACTGTTAAAAAATACCAAGTATTGGCTGCTTGAAGAGTATTGCTAAAAATATCCACCGCAAATCCGGTTGCACCAGTATTTCCAAACCAAAATTTCATTTTATTATCCTGAATTCTAAACTCTATATTTTTTTGATAATCTCTTTCTCCAACAATATCTCCTCCTTTGGATAATATAATGCAATTAGAAGCATCATTTCTTTTTATCCATGCTGAAACAGTATAATCTCCCTGTAAATTTCCAAAAGAAGGTATGTTAACATAATTGTTTGAAGTTCCATCAAAACTATAAGCACCATTAAATTTTCCTAAATTAGTCCAAATAGCCCCTGAAACACTTCCATTATTCCCATATTTGCTTAAATCTTTAATAATACTAAAACTCTCTCCAAGCAAAGCAACATTATCAAAATTCATCATTAAAATCAAGCTCTCATTATATAAAGTAAAATTAGTTCCATTCCAATTTAATTTAAAATTTTTGAGGAAAGGATTGTATATTGAAACATTGAATTTGTAAAATCTATCACCTGTTAAATCATTGTTAGATTTTGTTGGAAAAACAAAGGATAATAAAGGAACAGGGGGAGGAAGGCAGAATCCTGCTCCTTGGCATTCATTCCCGCCAGTGCAAGCACAATCTGAAGCACAATAACAATTTTCATCGCTTCTGCAAAATCCATCTCCGCAATATTTTTCTGATTTTAAATAAGGCAATCCAGCACCATCATCAATATTCCAGATATAATCAAAATCCCAATTTGGCATATTGGTATCATAAACATCATGTGTTTTAGAATAAAAAGCAACAGGGCTTCCTGATTGAGAAATACCGCAATTATCAATAGGGTTGGTATCAGGATAATAAGAATTAGTTGTTTTATAAGATGAAGAACACGCAGTATTGCTATGTCCGATTAATCCTCCAAGACCGCTTGTTCCAGACACACTTCCAGTTGCAAAACAATTTACAATATTAGCAGGATTAGAAGTATGTATATTACCTACTAATCCTCCAGCATTAATACCTGTTGAAATAACATTTCCAGTTGAATAGGAATTTCTTATAACTCCAGAGTCATCACCCCCTATAATAGTTTTATCTCCCAATAATCCTCCAATACTGCTTGTTCCAGACACACTTCCAGTTGCATAAGAATTTTCAATAATGCCGCTGGCAACCACATAACCAACTAATCCGCCAACTGCAAAATTTCCATTAATATTTCCCTTTGCATTAGAATTTATAGCGTAGCTTCCTACACTAGTTCCTAAAAATCCTATTAGTCCTCCAACATAATTGCCAATTCCATCAACATTTATATCAGCAGTGCTGTTTAATACATTTCCAAAATTATAACCAACTAATCCTCCAACAAAAGTGTTTCCTTTTACACCTCTTACACCATTATACATGCTTCCCATAAATGCTTTACAATTCCATATCATTCCCTCAGTTCTACCTGCTAAAGTTCCAACATAATTATTTCCAAAAGTCATATTAACAACAAGAACTAGATTTTCTATTTTTGCTCCGGCAGCAAGAGAACTTATTAAACCAACATAATCACTAGAAGATTCATCTATATGCAATCCATATATTTTATAACCTCTTCCATTTAAGCTTCCTGTGAATTTATTTATATTATCCCCAATAGAAACAAAATTAATTTCATTGCAGTTTATATCATTCATTAATCTATGAGCATCACCAAGACTCATGCTCTGCAATTGATTGCAATCATAAATATCAGTTGCATTCACCAAGTTTACTAAAAACATCAAAAAAACAATTACAGAGACTAAAAACCTCCACCACTTTTTCATAAATAATTTATGAATAACTAGTTTATAAAATTATTTAATTAACGATAATACTTTTAATAATGTTTAATATAAGTTATGTAATTGATTGGAGAGAGTCATTGATTTATAAATCATTATTAGAAATAAAAATAATCATTTTCTTGCCACCATTTCCTATCCTTGATGGCATTAATAAAAAATTAAAATTATTGATAATTTTATCCTTTCATAACTGCAATTGGTTTAAGCCGAGCAACTAAATTTCCAATTCCAGCTTCATTGCTTACTTTTACAACTTCATCAATATCTTTATATGCAGATGGTGCTTCTTCTGCCAGTCCTTTCCAACTTCCTGCTTCAATATCAATTCCTTTTTTTTCCAGTTCTTTTTTCACATCTTCTCCTCTTAATTCTTTTTTTGCTTGAGTTCTGCTTTCAACTCTTCCTGCTCCATGAGCAGTGCTTCCAAATGAAACTTCTTCTGCTTTTTTTGTTCCAATTAAAACATAAGAAGCTGTTCCCATGCTTCCAGGAATCAGAACAGGCTGTCCGTATTCTCTGTAAGCAAGAGGAATCTCTTTTCTTCCAGCACCAAAACTTCTTGTTGCCCCTTTTCTCATAATAAGAACTTCTTTTTCATTACCATTTATAAGATGTTTTTCAAATTTTGCTATATTATGACAGACATCATAAACAACTTCTGCATTAAATTTAGGAAAATAATGCTTCAAATCTTCTCTAATCCAATGAGTTATTAACTGCTTGTTAGCAAATGCAAAATTTGCAGCACAAGCCATTGCTGATAAATATTTTTCCCCCAATTCAGAATTAATAGGAGCATTCACTAACTCCCTATCCTGTTCAGGCCATCCATATTCATTTCCCATTGATTTAATATAATCTGAAGCAACCTGATGTCCCAGCCCTCTCGAACCACAATGAATCATTATAGTAATCATCCCTTTTTCTAATCCAAAAATTTTTGCAATTTTTTCATCAAATATTTCATCTACTCTTTGAATTTCCAAAAAATGATTTCCACTTCCCAAACTTCCAAGCTGTGGCATGCCTCTTGCCTTTGCTCTTTCGCTTACATCAGCAGGATTTGCATTTTTTAATTTTCCCTCGTCTTCAGTATTAAGATAATCTTCCTTTTCACCATAGCCATTTTTTACAGCCCATTGCGCTCCTTCAACAAGAACTTCATCAAGTTCATTTTTAGATAATCTAAGCTTGCCTTTATTCCCAATTCCAGAAGGAATTGTTAGAAAAAGAGAATGGATTAATTCTTTTTTGTCTTTTTTATTTATATCCGGAAGTGTAAGATTTGTCCTTAAAAGGCGGACGCTACAGTTTATATCATAGCCTATTTCACCTGGAGAAATAACTCCATCATTTAAATCATAAGCAGCTACTCCTCCAATACATGCGCCATAACCTTGATGAGCATCACTTAATAC
>JAGVWU010000008.1 GCA_018304145.1 Candidatus Pacearchaeota archaeon
TTTTTGGAGAATATCTGGAAAAATATCACAAAAACCAGCTTTCAAGCTGGCTATAATTGCAAATGTCAAAAGAGTTTAGGGAATAGAATTAGCGAGAGCCATCTCGCTAGGTGGCGAATTCAAGTAATCAACTCCAGCCATCTATTATCAGAATTAAATATACTCTTTATGCCTCAAAATCAATCTCTTTTTTTATCTTTTTTCTGTCAATATCCAGATATCTTATGATTTTGCCTTTTCTATGCGCCCCTTCCCTTACTTTTTCAAAATCCTTTTCTCCCTTAAGCTCTGGAGGAATTACAATATCTGTTATAATAAAATCATGCTTTACTTCCATAACTTTGAAATTTTCAGCTTCTTTATCAAAAATAAGGGCTTTTAAAATATTTAAATCCGTAGTCTTTAATCTACAAAAATCAATTTTTGCCTTTTCATCATTTTTTTTAGCAGAACTTGCTCCTTTTGAAGACTTAGGAGATTTTGTCTGTATTTTTAATTCATCTTCTCCGACTTTGAATGAGAGTCCAAAAAATGCCTTTTGCTGTTTATCACATAATTCAACTAATTCTTTTCCACTCATATCCCTATCCAACTGATATTTCTTTACTCCTATTGCAGAACTTACTCCATCATAGGACAATCCCTCTAACTGAAGTGCAGAAATCAAAGCTCCTGCCACATGAGTTTTATTATTTCCAAGCTTTTCTGCTATAATTTTTACTAGTTCTCTAGCATATTCGGCTGTGGTATCTATATTAAATTTACCTCCAGAATTCTTTATTCTAATCATTGCCCTACCCTTGAATTCTCCTCTTGAAAATTTTTGAAACTGCAAATGAACAGATTCATCTGTTTTTCCTTCAAATATTTTTTTAATAAAAAATTCCATATTAATAATTTTCTATCATTGTTTTTGATAAAAACTTTTTTAAAAGTTTTGCTTTATTTATAAAAGTTTCTATGCTAAAATTTATAAATAGATATATTAATATACTCTTATGTTTACAAAACCTAATTTTAAAAATTTAATAATTCTCTTGCTAACTATAGGAATTTTTATTTTAGCAATTATAGTTATAAAACCAATAATTATTCCTATAATATATGGTTTGCTTTTGGCTTATATATTCAGTCCAGTTTATAAATTTTTACTGAAGAAATTAAAAAATAAAAACTTAACTGCAGGCATCATATGTTTGGGGTTGTTGATTATTCTTTTAGGAATCTCAATTCTTATTTTTCAGCACCTGTTTGATCAGATTATAAACTTTTATATAAACATTCAGAAAATTGATTTTACTAAAATAGCAGAACAAATGCTTCCTGAATTTATCTCCAGTTCAGAGATTTCTACAACAGTTTCTGGCTATCTTAACAATTATATTTCTACATTAATTGAAACTTTTCTAAAAATGTTTAAAGAATTTATTTTTGATTTGCCTGTGATTATACTTAAACTATTTATTGTTATTTTTATTTTCTTTTTCTCTTTAAGAGATGGTGATAAGGCTATTGAGTTTATTAAATCTTTATCCCCTTTAAAAAAAGAAACAGAAGACAGATTTTTTAATCATCTTAAAGAAATAACAAACTTAGTTTTATTAGGGCAGATAGTTGTAGGAATTGTACAGGGTTTAACTGCTGGAATAGGGTATTTTATTTTTGGTGTTCCAAATGCCCTGCTTTTAACCTCGATAACAATGATAACAGCTATAATCCCTATAATAGGAGCCTGGATAATCTGGATTCCAGTGGTTATTTTTTTATTTGCAACTGGAAATTCTGGCGCCGGAATTGGACTTTTAATTTATGGAATAATAATAGTAAGCACAATTGACAACATTATCAGATTTTTAATTGTTTCAAAAAGAACAAAACTAAATTCAGTTATTGTTTTATTAGGAATGATTGGAGGACTTTTCACATTTGGATTTTTAGGGTTAATTATAGGGCCTTTGTCTTTGGCATATGTATTATTAATCGCAGAACTTTATGTAAAAAATAGCTTAAAAGATGGATTGATTTTTGAGAAAGAAAATAAGGAATAAGTCTAATCTTTACCCAAAAATACTTATTAAGTTATGCTTCCTAAGATTTGTTTTGAATGTAATTTTATTGTTTTAATTTTCTCTATATATTAGCTAATTAATAATATTGATATTTTCTCAATCAGTTAAATTTAAAACATTCTTGTTCTTTTAATTTATAATTCAAAAGAGGAAATATGAAACTGAAAATTAAAAAAATGGATTTTGCAACAGGCAGGCCTGTGTGCATGATTCATGAAAAAAAGGCAAAGGAAATGAGTCTGCATGTTGGAAAAAGAGTTCTAATAAAGGACAAGAAAAGAAAAATAGTTTCTATTGTTGACACTGTTGAAGGGATAATAAAGCCTGATGAAATAGCAGTTTCCAATGATATTTTTGAAGCCCTTAATCTCAAGGATAATGAAATTGTTGAAGTTGAATTGGCAGACAAGCCTAACAGCATTAATATTATCAAGAAAAAATTAAAAGGAGGGATTTTGAATAAAAAAGAAATTGAAGAAATTGTAAGAGACATAGCAGATAATGCTTTGACTGAAATTGAAGTTGCTTTTTTTGTTTCAGCAATTTATACAAAAGGAATGAATTTAGAAGAAACTGGAAATTTAACTTGGGCTATGGTTAAAAGTGGAAATCAAATGAAATTAAATGGAAAAATAGCTGACAAGCATTCCATAGGAGGAATAGCCGGAAATAGAACGACGCCTTTAGTTGTTTCCATCTGTGCTTCAAAAGGGCTCATCATTCCAAAAACTTCTTCAAGGGCGATAACAAGCGCAGCAGGAACCACAGATGTTATGGAAACAATTGCCAAAGTGAATTTTTCTATAAATGAAATAAAAAAAATATTGAAAAAAACAAATGCCTGCATGGTTTGGGGAGGTGCATTAGGATTGGCTCCTGTTGATGACAAAATAATTAGAATAGAAAACATAGTTCATATAGATTCAACGGCTCAATTACTAGCAAGTATTCTTTCAAAAAAGATTTCAGTTGGAAGCAAATACGTGTTAATTGATATTCCTTATGGAATATCTGCAAAAGTAAGTTTAAATCAGGCAAAGAAACTAAAAAATAAGTTTATGATTCTTGGTAAAAAATTTAATCTTAAAATCAATGCAGTTTTAACAAATGGAAATGAGCCAATTGGAAATGGAATAGGCCCTGTTCTTGAAATAAAAGATGTCCTAAAAGTTTTGAGGAGAGAGAATCCTCCAAAAGACTTGGAAGAGAAAGCACTTTTTCTTTCAGGCAAACTGCTTGAACTTGCAGAAGAAGCTGAAAAAGGAAAGGGCTATGAAGTTGCAAAAAACATTTTAGAATCGGGGCTTGCATTTAAAAAATTTAAAGAAATAATAAAAGCTCAAAAAGGAAAATTAAATGGATTTCCAAAACCCAAATTTTCCTTCACAGTTCATGCGAATAGAAATTTGAAACTAAAACATTATGATAATAAATTGCTGAATAGACTTGCTAGAGATGCAGGATGTCCAGAAGACAAGGCTGCTGGAATTTATCTTTATAAAAAAAAGAATGATGAAGTTAAAAAAAATGAAGCTATTTTTACAATATATACAGTTTCAAAAGAAAAATTAATATATGCAAAAAGGTTTTTCAAAAAAAATCAAAAGGAGATTATTGAAATTGAAAGCAGGTAAAAAAGAGGAAACATGGTACAGGAAGTTTTGATATGTATAAGTTTAATAATAGTAATTGCAACTGTATTAACAATTATTTTTAGATTAATCAAGCAACCCCCAATAATCGCTTATCTTATAACTGGAGTTTTAGCAGGACCTTTTTTTTTGAATTTGGTGAGAGGAAATTCCTATGAAATAATAAACCTATTTGCACATTTAGGGGTTGCATTCCTGCTTTTTATAGTTGGATTAAACCTTAATTGGAGGGTTTTAAAAGAAGTTGGCATAGTTTCCACTTTTGCAGGAATAGCTGAAATATTGATAACAGGAGTTATAGGATTTTTAATTGCATTTGGGCTTGGATTTTCAAACAATTCTGCACTTTATCTTGGAATTGCGATTGCTTTTTCTTCCACAGTAGTTGTTGTAAAAATACTTTCAGATAAGAAAGAAATAGATACTCTTCATGGAAAAATTTCCTTAGGCATATTAATTATTGAGGATTTTATTGCAGCAATTGCACTTATGATTATTCCAATTGTAAGCGGAGGAAAAATATTAAATAACCTTTTAATAAAAGGGAGTTTAATCCTTGTGTTAATTGCCCTTATATTTTTTATCTCACATATTCTTTTTAAAAAATTTTTAAATTATCTTGCAAGAAGCCAAGAAATACTTTTCCTATTTGGATTAACCTGGGCATTGGTATTATCAATTTTATTTAACAAGCTTGGATTTTCTCTTGAGATAGGGGCATTAATAGCTGGAATGTCCTTGGCTTCCAGCAGATATCATATGGAATTAGGGGATAAAATGAAAACCCTTAGAGATTTTTTTATAATTTTATTTTTTGTATTTTTTGGAATTCAGTTGGCGGGAACACTTAATTATTTTATTATAAGAAATGCTATCTTATTGTCTTTCTTTGTTATAATTGGAAAACCGATTATAGTAATGATTATTCTAAGGATTTTTGGTTACAAAAAAAGAACAAATTTCCTAGCTGGAATAAATATTGCCCAGATAAGCGAGTTTTCTTTAATAATAACCTTGCTAGGATTTACTCTTGGACATATCGGCCAGGAAATAATGAGCTTAATTGTTTTAGTTTCAATAATAACAATAGGATTGAGCAGTTATAGCATTTATTATTCTAACCATATATTCAATAAGCTCAGCAAATGGCTTAATATTTTTGAGGGAAAAAGGGAATTTGGAGTTCGCTCAAAAAAGAAAGATTATAAAATCCTGCTTTTTGGATATCATAGGGCAGGCTATAAGATTCTTAAAATTCTCAAATCAATGAATGTTTCCTTTGCAGTTGTAGATTATAATCCTAAGGTTATTTTGTCCTTGGTAAACCAAGGCATAGATTGCATATATGGAGACGCTTCTGACAAGGAATTTTTAAACGAACTTGAATTAGACAAAACCAGTCTTATTATATCAACAATACCTGATGAACAGTCAAATATTTTTATAAGAGAAAAATTAAAAGAAGTTAAATCTGACTCAGTTTTTATTGCAACTGCAGAGCATTCTGCCTCTGCCTTAGATTTATATAGGGAAGGAATAGATTATGTAATTGTTCCCCATTATCTTGGAGGAGACTATGCAGCCAATATAATCAAAAATTTTGGAACAAAAAAAGAGGGTTATAAGGAGCTAAGAAAAAAACATCTCAAAGAGCTAAGAGATGAGAGAAAATTTGATTTCTGATACAAATCGAAAGATTTTTTAAGGGTTAATAATCTTATAAAATTGAAAATGGAAATGCCCAAAGATTATTTACAGCAATTGGCAAATTATATTAAAAAAAATCTTGTGAAAGGATATACAATAGAATCATTGAAATTTTCCTTGATGTCACAAGGTTACTCCAGATTATCTGTTGAGAATGCAATTGAATTAGCAAATAAACAATTGGCTTTGCAAATTCCTCCAATAAAAGAAAAACCTCAGATAACATACAAAATCATTCCAGAACCTGAAAAAAATGAGAATAAATTCCTGTTTTTTTTGAGAAAATTTTTAAAGGATTATTGAGATAAATTAATAAATTCTAAGATATTTTTAAAAAAACAAAAGATTTAAATACCTGAATGTTTTTAATTTTTAGAAAAAGATGGTGAGGAAAAATAAAATTCTTTTAGTCATGACGATTTTTTTAGTTTTCTCTTTCTTAGTTTCAATAAATTTTGTTTCTGCTTTGGTTATGACTGTTACTCCTGCTTCTGCTGTCAATCGTTCAACAAACACTGTTTTTAATTTTACAATTAATAATACAGATGCTGTAAATATTACTCAAATTATTATTACCCTTCCTATGGAAGCTAGATTTACTGCAGGTTCTAATGGAACAGATGCAACTAATATTGTTTTTTCAAATACAACAGGAGGTCTTACTAACAGCATTGTTTTAGTTTGGACAAACACAACAATTGCAGGATTTATTTCAAATGCAAGCCAGATAAAGAATTTTTGGTTTACAGGACAAATAAGAAATCTGCAAAGTCTTTTTTTTACAAATGTTACAATAAATATATCTCATATTTCTGGAGCGGATAATCTTACTTCTAATAATTTTAAGATAAATTTTGCATTTTCAGGATTTACTAAAAATGAGACTGGAGGTGTTGAAAGCAATGCGAATATATCTATTTATCGATTTAGTGTTGGACAAAATGGGCCTCCAACAGAAACTTTAGAAGCAAATGTTTTATCAGATGCTAACGGATTGTTTCAATTCTCAAGTGTTAATGGTTCTGCTTCATTGTATACTTTGAAGATAATTAGATATGGTGCTAATACTAATTGTGTATCTTTGAATACTACCTGTAATGCAACAAAAATCAGCACTATTCTTCCTGCATTTCCTGCTATGATGTATTATCCAACTACTGCTGATTTGCCTATATTTGAGTTTATGAGGCCACCTTCATTAAATGGAACAAATTTTTATTTACAGCCAGCTGCAACTTTAAGATTAAGTGCAAATAATATTTCAAATGCACAAAAATTTGGTTATGAGGTTATTGATCAAGGAACAGGGTTTCCAATTGATAGTAATATAATGAATTCTGTAAGTACAAAAGATATTGTTGTTCCAACTGGAAGAAATGTAACTGTAATGTTTACAAGAATGCCTTTTGGTTCAAATGCTTTTTCATTTGCTTCATTTTGCGATGGATCTTTTTTAAATGATTCTAATTGTCCTACTCCGCCTATTTCAAATTCCACAATAGGAACCTTAACACAAGGACAAATAACAATTGTTAATCAGAGCTTAATTATAAGCAAATATAGATTATGGGGCTGTGTGAATGTAACTGCAGGATATAATAATTCTAATATTAACCTTACTTCAATAATTCTTAAACTGGTTCCTTGGCCAGGATTTGTTCCTCCAATAAAATCAGACATGGGTGATTTAAATTTATCTGATCAAGCCCAATTAAATAATTCAGATCCAAGATGCCCTGGTTTTTTAGCATATTATAACATATCTGTTATCGGTGCAACAAGTGGAATAAATTATTTAGTTGAATTTTATGCAAAAAATGCTTCTAATGATGGTGGAAATCCTGGAACAGCATGGAATCTTGGTGCTTTCCAAAATGTTTCAATAACAAATCATACAAATATTAATTTGAGTTTAGTGAGATTAGTTGGAAGTTATAATGGAACTCAATCAGATGTTAATACAAGTAAAATAAGGATAAGATTACAAAATTCAACAGGCGGTGCAATAACAAATAATTTGAATGCAAATATAAAAGTTAAAAATCCTGTTAGTGGAACTATAACTTATATGATTGAAAGTATGTCAGATGGAGTTTTCCTTATGCCTATTTTGAATAATAGCAACTGGGCAAAGGTAATGATTTTTGCAAATGATGCGCCTCCAAAAGAAATTACCTTAAATTTATCTAAAAATGAAATCAATATTACCCTTGTTACAATGACAGATGGAAATGGAGTGGGAATGAAAAAAATTAATTCAACTGGTGGGATGGAAATGATAAATACAACTGAATTGAATGGAACCAAAAATACAAACCTTAGATTTTTAAGAAATACAGGAGTTTGGGGTTCTGGTTGCAATGTTTTAGATCCTGACACAACCACATGTGCATTAACTAACACAAGTGCAAAAAGTTTCAATCCTTTAACTGCTTTAGTTGCTGGAAAAATCAATATGGAAATGAAAATGAGTTCAACAAACACAACACTTACTTTTGTTAATTTTGATATGTTTGCAGCTAAACAACCTCCTATGGACAGTATTATAAATGATAATGCATCTAGTGGCGGAAGTTCTAATAATCAGATTTGGCAGTTTGGAAGTTTTGCCCCTATAAATACTTATGATTATGTTATAATTGGAATGCCTTACCATGACAGTGTTATTAATGATTCCAATGATATTAATATATCAATTCCTTTTTTATATGATGAAGATTGGAATATGATATGGAATGTTTCAAGAGGAGATACAAGTGCTAATTTAACTGATGATTTTACTGATTATAATTCAAGTTCTCTTTATAGAAATTATTTAACAACAGGAGGAATCAATTGCTCAAAATTAGATTCTAACTTAAATGTAACTCCTTGTTTTATTAATTTAACTACTAATATGGTTTATATGAAAGTTCCTCATTTTTCTGGACTTGGAGATAATATTATTGGAACAACAGCTCCAAGTAGCTCAAGTAGTTCAACAACTTCAACTTCTTCAAGCGGAGGAGGAGGAGGATCTCCAAGCACTTGGACATCAACCAAAGTGATTCCTGATGCTGAATTTAAAGCAGGTGTTACAAAAGAATTAAAAGCAAATGAAAGAGCAAGAGTGAGTGTTTCTGGAACAGCTGGTTCAAGTGAAACTCATTATGTAGGCGTTACTAAACTAACAACAACAAGTATAACTATAGAGGTTTCATCAACACCTCAGACAGCTGTTTTCAATATAGGAGATGAAAAGAAATTTGATGTAAATGCAGATAATTATTATGATATTTATGTTAAATTAAATTCAATTGTTAATAACAAAGCCAGTTTAATTATAAAAAGCATAAATGAGAAAATTGTTGTTGAAACTACACCTACTGCATCAACTACAACTCCTGAAGTACCAACAGCTCAGACTTCTGAAACTACAACAACTCTTGCAGAAACTGGAAATTCATTGATATGGTTGATATCTATTGCAATAATTGTTGTTATAATGATAGCAGCAATAATTTATTATTTAGCTAAAAAAAGGCAAAAGAATTTTTATGTTGTTTATAAAAGGAAAAAGTAAGATAAAATTTTTAAATAAGTATTACCATTTTTTAATCCTGTTATTATGTCCTTAAATCAGAGTTATCTTTAACTTCTTCAAGGCTATTTGATTAACAGTCTCAATTATATACTTGCTTTCCAAGGCAAACCCTAAATTTTCTCCGCGTATCTTGAAATTATTTATTCCAATAACATTTCCATTGGTATTAATTAAAGGGCCTCCAGAATTTCCTGGATTTAAAGCAGCATCTGTCTGAATGTAATAGGGAAATTCATTGTCTCCTAATCTATCTTTTGCTGAAATGATTCCTTCTGATACGCTGAAACTAAGTCCTAAGGGGTTTCCAATGGCAATTACCTTTTCTCCTACTTTAATATCGTCAGAGTTTTCAAATTTAAGAGAATCGTAACTTCCATCAATTTTTAATAATGCAATATCTAAAGTAAGGTTATAACCAATTAAACTCATTTCTTTTGTCTGCTGGTCCTGAGTTATTGCTTCTGCATATCTTGCTCCTGAAAGAACATGGGCATTTGTAACAACATAACCATCATTTGTAATGATAAAACCAGTTCCCTGTGCAATGTCAGTTCTTATGCTTACAACTGATTTAGTTGCCTGTTCAATTATTTCAGAGAAATCTGCGCTTGTTTTTGCACTTATACTTCCTATTTTGATTTCAAGATTCTTTTGAACATCAATTAAGCTCGAACTTAATTCATTGATTTTATTCTGGGTTTCTGCATTGCTAACTTCAAGTTTATTGTCAAATTCTTTTTCTATTGAGATTAATTTTCCCTGTAAAAGGTTTATTTTGCTTACCAAAATAATTGTTAATGCTGTTTGTGAAACAATTAAAATAAATATTAATGAAAAAGAGACAGTAAACAAAGTATTCCTTGCCTTGTTCTCATTACCTTTTACTGAAAATTCATGCCCCATAGACAACCTAAAAAATCAAATTATTTAAGGCTTGCGAATGAAGTTAAAAATAAATCTTACCATCTATAATAAAATATAACGATGTAAAGGAGTAGACGCCGCTGCCCCACACTCCTAAAAAGTTATATGCTGTTTTGTATGCGGCATTTTTAACAGAGGATTTTATTTGATTTATCAAAGGGAAATTAGTTTATAAAAAGCGCTATAAAGGGACATAGGAATTGAATTGCAATTCTAAATCAGATTTATAAATTCTTTTTTTACTTTTTCAAAAGTTTCCTTATTAACTCTTGCAATTTTTTTGATTATAATAGTTTTTTCTAAAGTAAACAATTTATCAACCTTTATTCTGCTAGAAGTTGGTATTTGTCCTTCAATTAAGTCTTTATTATCAATTAGGACAGCATATTTAGAATCTTTTTTATTTGAAGTAATACCACAGGTTACCACATCTTCACAAGCATCATTATATTCTGTTTTAGATAAAACTAAAACCGGTCTTTGTTTTGTTCCTCTTAAATCTGAAAAAGGAAATGGAACAATAATAATATCTCCTTGTCTAAACTGCATCCCAGATTTCATCTTCTTTATTACTCCATAATTTTTCAGCAACCTTTTCTGAATGTTTTAACAAATCTTTAAAATCATCTTTTTTTATTTTCTTCAGACAAAGAGTTTCTCCACTTCTAACAGCAATTAGTTCATCTCCAACTGAAATTCCAATTGCATTTCTTATTTCAACTGGAATAGAAATCTGTCCTTTATCAGTAACTTTTATTATTTTTGTTTCCATGTTAAGAGTAAGAATTTCCTTACTTATAAATATTTCTATAATTCAATATGCCAAGAAGAGGTATTACGCCGCTGCCCAACTCTAGATAAAAGTGTCCCACTTAGGAATTTATTCTATCTTTGCTTCTGGATCTCCAAGAACAACCTGATTATCCATATTCCATAATAAAGCCATTGCAATCCTTTCAGAGCCTTCAAATAATCTGCCTGTTAAATACTTCTTTGTTTCTTTTTGAAACTCTTCTTTTGATTTTTCAGAAGATTCATTGGCAGATTTTCCATTTAATAATGATATTGACAGCTTGTTTGAAGATTTGAGAAATGAAGCAGCAATACTATCTTTTAAAGGAGTTGCTTCTCTTTCTGAATCAGTGTATATCATGAAAGAGTCAGAATAACCTATAAACGCCTTTGTTCCTTTTAGAACAGCACTTTGACCAAGTTTTGCAGCAGAGCTGCATGATAAAGAATAGACAATCTTTTCCTTTAATAAGTCTTCATTTTCATTCATCATTATCAAATCTTTATCTTTATAACCGCAAATTGTCCAGTCATCTCCATGCCCATTAAATAAAACAATTTTTGGGTCTTGTTTTTTTAGATAGCTCTCAACATTATTTTTATTCACTTTTTCTCCTTCTAAATTCATAAATTGAATTTTGATTGGATAAATCTCTTTTAAAATTTCCTTTCCAAAATGAAATAAATAAGAAGTAACTTTGTCAGAATTAGGTTGAGTGATTAAACACTTTATCATACTATCCAGATTGTATTTTTTCTACAATCCCCTCTTTTAATATCTTTAAGTAATTAAGTTCCATACGAATTATCTTTTGTCCTATTTCATCCTCTTTTTTAACATGCTCTGCCATTTCTAATATTCCCATAGGTTCATCAGAAGAGTTTCCAACCGAGAGTCTTATATTTGAAGGAAGTTTTGAAGATAATATTCTTTGAAGAACTATTTCTTTCAATTCAGGCTCAATTTTTATTTTTGATTCTTCCATGTTATATTTTTTATGTATTTATATAAGGTTTAATTTAATAAGCTTATTTAAAATTGTCTCTCCAATTTTAGTTTCTTCACTAATCTCAATATATGCAATATCCCAGCTCACAGGTTTTTTGTCAGGAGATTTTCCTTTCTCTTCAAGAACAAGTATAGTGTTCCTTCTTTCATTTAATGGGAGATTTTGATATACCCTTAAAAATCTTGATTTTTCTTCTTCTTTCATGATTTTAATAGGATATAAGTGTTTAAAATCATTTCTGCACGGAATATTTCCTCATTTCTATATCTTTTCAATTATATTCATTAATGAATATTTTTTCTTATGTTCATTTATAACCTCATTTTTAATTTTTTTAAAAATGCTTCCTGAATTATCAATAATTTTTATTTCCTCTAATAGTTTTCCTGCCTTTTTATAAGGATAACCCGAACCTGATAAAATCCATTGGAATATTAATTTTCTTAACAAAGAGCAGGCTTTATCAGGATACTCTTCAGATAATTTCTTTGCCAATAATTCCATATACTCTGAATTAGTAAGATTTTTTGCATATTCATAAGCATTAAGATAATCTTCTTCATGATAGTATATTTTTGAAATAATTTCATTAATTTTTGTCTTTTTTGCCTCTTCAATAATCTCCTTTTTGAATTTTTCCCATTCTTTTGAAGAACTTTCTTTTTTTAATTTTAATATAAGGTCTAAGCTGCAAGTATATTTTGTCAATTTAAATAATACTTCCTGAGCCTCTTTATTTTTATTTAATTTTTTAAGCAAATTATATTTTCTTTCTTCAATCTCATCGTTGTATTTCTTTTGCTTATTACATTCTTCAAGAGCTTCTTTTAACTTTCCAAGAGAAATTAATTTATTCAAATATTCTATTGAAAATCCTTTTTCTTTTGCAAAATTAAGATATTCTTTGTCAGCACCTATTTTTTCATAAAGTTCAAGATAAAAATCATTATGTCCCTCATAATCATAACCTTCTTTGCCAGTTTTTTCATCATAATACCAATCTTTAATTTTGTAATTCTCTTTTATCAATTCAATATCCTCTTTTGTTCTACACATTCCATACAAAGCTCTTTCAATATCATTATTAAAACCATACTCGTCTTTTTCAACAAGTTTCTTTATTTTATCTATAAAATTTTTCTTCTCTTCAGTTGTTGGCTTTGTTGATGTAAAAATCTCTCCAAAAACTTCAAACCAGTCATTAAGAAAAGAGCTTAATTCATTTTCATCATGAACATTGTCCTGTCCATTAATAAGGACTTTTGAAGTTTTATCCATTTCTTCTATTAAATCCTTATTCCATAAGGATTTATTCTTTTTTATTCCTTCAAGTATTAATTCTAATTCTTCAATTAATGCTTGAACTTCATTCCATTCCCAAAAATCTGAAAATAAATTTTTAACCTTTTTATAAATTTCATTTTTTCTTATTGTTATTAAAGATTTTAATTTTGGCTCTTTAGATAAAAAATTTGTTACTAAATCAATAAGTTCTTCTTTATTTTTCTTTTGAAGAATCTCAGTAATTGTCTCTTCTTTTTCTAAAGATTTGGAAGAAACTGAATTTGAGCTCTCTTTTTTATAATTATTTTTTTCATTAACCCATCTTAACAATAATGCGACAGCATGCTTGCAGCTAAAATCACAAGGGCATGTGCAATCACAGGCTATCTCTCCATCTGAGTCAATTGATATTGTCACTTTATACTTATTATTCCCAATTACAGTTCCAATTAAAGTCTTATCATCAATTAATTCCATGTCTTTTACAAGACCTTCATTAAAATATTCTTCTCCTCTTCCAAATATCTCGCTATCAAACAATCCTTCTATATCTTCTATTTTTATATTATTTATTGAATCCATTTTTATACTCCTCTATCAATTAAAACTAATCTGAAATCCTTCACAATTCTAATAAGATTTATTATTTCAGGAGATAATTCTTTCTTATTTATTTTCGAGCTTATTCTTGAATAATTTATTTAACATAGATAAACTATCATATAGTCCTTTTGATTTAATCAAATCTACCAGCTTTGATTTATCTTCTGGATAAATCATTTTATTATAAGGCTTTATAGAGCACATTTTATGTGTTCCAAATAAAAGCTCTTTATTTTCTAATTTTGCAATATTAATAAGCTCTGCTTTTATGTTATTGATCTTATCTTCAGTATCTTTCTTTGCTTTTTCAAGTCTATCAAGTTCATCAACAAGATTTTTATCAATGTTTTCCATATTACTTTTTTAATCTCTTTTCATCTGTTTTTAATAATTTATTATATTCCTCCTTTATTAAGTCCCACCAATTTTCAGATTTGTCAACTTCAGTATTATAGCCAAATTCAAGCCAATAGGTTTCCCAATTATATGCTCTAATCCCTCCTAATTGAGTTTCTTCTCCTTTTTTATCAACATACAATACTGCAGCAATTTGAGGTGTGCAATAATCAATTCCATCATCTTCTAATTCAGATTTATCAATATAATAATCAACATATAATCCAGGCTTTATTTTTTTGGTTTTTGGAATTTTAGGGATTGTATCTAAGAATTTCTTTGCCCCGCTGACTTCTAACACCCATTTTTGCAAATTTCTTCCTTCACTTAATTTTAGCCCATATCTTGACATTTTTTGAAATTAAGTAGCTTGATTTATCAAAAATCTATGAGTTTGGACTTTTTAATTATTTTTGTCCCACGCCGGCTCCAAAATTCCCTAAAAAAACTATTTTATCGTCGATAAAATGAGAAACACGCCGCTGCCCGGAATCGAACCGGGAGGCCCAGAGGGCGCTGCTCTCAAGGCAGTTGGAGTACCATTGTCCCACAGCGGCAGGATATATTTTGTCCAAACATAGCACAATACTTTGTTTGAATTTAATATAATAAGAAGTAAAGTATAGAGCTTTTAAATGTTTTTGGTTGGATAAAAACAATTTAGGGTTTATTAAAAGAATTTAAAATTTTGTCAACTGATTATTCCCCTGACTTCAGGCATATTACTTTCAATAAATTCAATTATTTCTTTTTTATATTGAGTGTTCAAAGAAATTCCAGTGTAGTTTGGTTTTTTATGAACAATTAACCAACCAAGATTAGAAAGTTCTTTTATGATTTCTTTTAAGTTTTGAAATCTTTTGAAGTGTTCAACTCTATCATATTTCTCACCCCAATTTCCCTTGCTTCTTGCCAAAACAAGCATTAATTGCGCTTTTTCTAAATCTGTTGCCATATTTACCTCACCTAATTTTATGCGAAAACAAATATATTAAAATATTTAAATGTTGCTATCTTTGACATTTAATAATAAATAATAGAAAGATTTATAAATTTAGATAATCATGATTGTTAAATAAAACTATTTAATGAATAAAATGAAAACCAAAGAAAATAAAACCTTTTTTCTTATGCAATTTGGAGATACTCCTCAATTGAGGGTTCTTGATTTTTTAATAGGATTTCATTTTTTTGATTACCCTTTAACAGAAATAGCTAAAGAAAGCAATGTAAGTTATAATTCTATAAAAGTTTTTTTTCCTTATTTTATTAAATCTGGAGTAGTTATTAAAACGCGAAAAATTGGCAAATCAGATTATTATAAACTTAACATGAAAAATGAGTTTGTTAAAAATTTAATTAAACTTGACTGGATGCTGACAAAGAAAAATGTTTTAGGAACAGAAAAAGAGCAAGAAATTCTTGTGAAATGATTTTATTAATTTCAAAATTCAGCCTTTCTCTCTTTTTTGTCCTCATAACTAAGCTTCTTTATTTCTTCCTTATAATCATCCTTATTAATAATGCCCTGTCCTTTTTCATTGATTTTTACTTTGTTTTTTTCGCTTAAAGAAATCTCAACACCACTCATTCTTTTAAATCCGCAACTGCAAAATCCAATAATTTTCCCATTTTCTTCTTTTAATTGAAGAAGATTTCTACAAACAGGACAAAATTGCAATACCATTCTCTATTTAAAATAGATTTCCAAATTCAAATATATCCAAAATCATAAATATAAATCAAATAAAAATAAAAATAAAAAGGTTTTTATTTACTTGCTCATTACTCCGCCGATGACAGCTATTACTCCGCCAATCACTGGCAAATAATAATTTGCTCCCCAGAATTGACCGATTGCAGCGACTACTCCGCCAACAACAGCTATCCATTTTCCATATCCAGCCATTTTTTTAACCTCCTTTTGAAATAATTTAAATACACTAATATAATAGAGTTTTCCGGATTTATAAGCTTATCTTTTTGAGAATATATTGATTTTATTAATATTATTAGATTTTATAAAACAAAAGAAGCTTTGCATAACTTTTGTTTTTTATTTTGTTTGATAGTGTAAATCAATTAAATAAATAGGGGAAAGTAAGTGAGGCAAATATAAAATAAGCCTAGACACTTTTGATTACTCCCAAAACTATTTCATGCATAACTATTAATGAAAATATAAGAATTTCATCTTGACTTTGTCAGATAAAATTTTAACAACCCTATTAATTATTATCTAAAAATTAAATTTCAATTAATTTTGCAAAACCTTTTAAAATTGTCTTGAATAAACAACTGACCTAACTAAAGCTAGGTTCGCTCTATTCAGCTAATTAAATTTCTGAATCTAACCGAACAGAGCACTTAATCCAGCTGTTGACTCTTCTGCTTTCTTTTCTTCATGCTTTTCTTCTGTAGGTTTTGCACTTTCTCCTGCTCCTGATGATGCTGAAGCTGTTCCAACAACAACTGCATTAGCAAGTTCTGCATCTATGTCAACGCCTTTTAAGCTTGCAACAAGGCTTTTAACCTTGGATTCGTCCATGTTTGCACCAGTTGATTGGATAACTTTCTGCAAATGTTCTTCATTCACAGGTTTTCCAAGCTTGTGCAACAATAGAGCTGCATAAACGTATTCCATCTTAAGCTGTTTCCTCCGGTTTGTTTAATTGAGTTTTATTTTCAATAGCCTTTGCTTCCATATTTGCCTTTGCCAAGAAATAACCAATGGTTTCTTTGCAATAATAACCAAGCTTTTGAGCAAATCCCAATGCTTTTGATGCTGCTGAAATGAGTTCTTTTCTTGCAGCTTCTGAATCTATCTTAATATCTGTATAAATTTTTTCAGTTTGAGTATCATAAACAGCTAAAGGTTCTAATCCTACTGTAAAAGGTTGAATATTTAATTTTTGAAGAACTGCAGAGGCTCCTTCATTTATAGCTTGCCCTTGTTTAACAACAATTTTTGAAGCTTTTATTGATAATTTTCCATTTTCAACTGAAACTTGCAATCCTAAAGCTCCTAATTCACTAATAGCAGGTCCTGGAACAAGGTTGGTTGGTCCTGCTTTAACTTCAATGTCTGCAGGAGCTATTTGTCCTGCTTTTGCAAACATTGGATTTTTTTTATTAAAAAATATCCCTGCTAATTCAAATCCTTCTAGATTAGAAATTGCAAATGCGCAGTTTTCATTTATGAATTTTTCAAGCCTTAAAACAGAATCTTTTCCTAGTCCTTTAACAGCTCTAAGCATTATATTTTTCTTAGCAACTTTTATTTTTGCATGCTCTCTTACTGCTTTTTTAATATCTTGAAATTGTTTTGATGGCAGACTTTTAATTGAGACTATCATTAAAGTCTTTGCTTTTTTTATTTCTTCAATCAAATTTTTTACTTCCTTTGCTTTTTTATCGTGATGGTTATTTTTAGTTGTCATTTTAGATAGCATATAGATAAAACTTATAGTTTTATCTAAGTGGTATTTGCTGATGAATTAAAATTCATCAATTGTTTATTATTTAATCTTAATACTCCACTATTAGTTAATGTTAAAATTTGTTTGAAATCTCGCATACTCGATTTCTTATGAGTTGGTAAAGTTATGAAAGTTATTAAGCAATTGTTACTCTTTAACTTTTTTACTATATTTTCTCTTGCAATTTTATTTATTATTGATAATTCCATTTTATATTTCAACACCAACAGGTTTTCCCATTGTCAATTTAATTTTAACATTTCTTATGTTGTCTCTTTTTTTTGGCAAGGCTTCTAATATTTTATTATATGCAAAAACAAGATTTTCAATTATAGCTTCTTTTGATAAAGATTGTTTTGCTACACCTATTTTAATGCTCGGCTCTTTAACCCTTACTCTTATGCTTGAATTAATTTTTTTTAACAATTCCTGAATTGCTTTTTCATCTTCAGAAATTAAAACTCCTAATTGAGGAGATGGCATTTTTCCAACAGGGCCTAGAACCCTTCCAAAACTAGTAGCAACAGCAGGCATTAATTTGGCATTTGAAACAAAAAAATCATATTTTTTTATTAATTTTTTCATGTCTTTCTTTTCTTTATATCTTCCAAAATCATCTTTTTTTATGGTATCTATAAGATGTGAATCTTTTTCTAAGAATCCGACAATTTTTTTGTCTTTGATTTTATGAGGGAGAAAAATAAAAGTATTAAAAGCCTCTCTTCTCACATCAAAATTTTTCAGATTTATAATTAAGTCTATTGTCTGGTCAAATTTAGATTCTTTCTTTTCTTCCTTAAGCTTTTCCAAAGCTTTTAGAAACTTTTCTTCGTCGTTAGCCATATTTAACTTAACTTTGATAATTTAATATCTCTATTCGCAATTGCAAATTTAATTAATATTTTAAGATACTAATTTTCAATTGCTCACTACCTATGCGCTTAAACTTCAAGAATAATGAAGCTAAACGATGTAGTTTGTGGTAAAATAATCATAAGAATAATGTTTTTAAAGCTTTCTGATATGGCTTTTTAATGAAAATTAAAGCAGATTTGCATAATCATCTAAGAACAGCAAGTAATCTTCGGCAGCGGGATTTTAATAAAGCAGTAGATTTAGCAAGGCAAAGATTAGGTGAAAACGGGATTTTTGCAATGGTTAATTTTAGCGATAGAAGATATGAACATTTTATAGGTTTAAGAGGGTATGAAAGAGATTATTTAGGAGAAAATAGAAATGCTGTTTATGTTCCTGAAAAACAAGTTTTAGTTGTCAAAGGACAGGAAATTCCAACACAGCAAGGGCATTTGCTGGTTTTGGGATTAGGTTATGATGCTTATATGAAAGAGCATAAATCTATAGAATATAGTTTAGATGAAGCAAAGAATAGAAAAGCTATTGCAATTGCTGATCATCCTTATGCTCCTAATGGAATAGGACCTTATTTAGAAGACACTATAAGTATTTATTCTGATTTAACTGCATGGGAGATTCATAATGGAGAAACTTTAAGAAAAGCTAATCAAAAAGCAAGAACTACCTATGAAGGACTGCCTTATTTTTACCCTCAAATAAAATTAGGGGCTTTATCCTCTTCTGATGGACATTCTTTTCATGAACTGGGAACAAATTGGACAGAAATTGAAATGCCGGATATAATAGAACCTTCTAAATTTTTACCTATTTTAGAACAATCAATAAGAAGTATAGACTTGCAAACTTTAAGAAAAGAAAGAATTTCTTACAGAGGAATTATTGGACATATGGGAATGTTAGCTTTAATTATCAGAACTTCTAAAATTGGGCTTGGAAAATTATTTGAAACTGACAAGCCTGAGTTTTAAAATGTTGATTATATAAATACTTTAAAAGGCTATTTTCATTAATTAATAAATAAAATTATCAATGAATATGCTAGACTTAACCAAATATATCCGAAATTGGAAAAATGCAGAAAAAAATTTCAGTCATGGAAACATGACTGAATATCTTATTTTTACAAAATCAGATTCTTTAACTTTAGATACACCAGGAGCAATTTTGCAATATATCAAGAGATTTTCAAGATTAGTTTTGGATCCTAAAACTTCCTCTCTAGAAGTTGTTCATCCAGAGGAACAAGAAATTTTTTATGTTGTAAACGGAGAAGCAAAAATAGTTACAAACAAAAAAAAGGAAAAATTAAAAAAAGGTTGTGCATTATTCATTCCTGCTAATGTTTCTCATAGATTTGTTAATAAATCCACTGCACCTTTAGAATTATTAGCTATAACTGAAGATGTATCTCCTGATAAAAAAGTAAAGAAAGATATTTTAATTAGAAAATATCAAGAACTGCCTGTGGCTAAAATGCCTGATGGCTCTTTATACCACTGGACTCATTACCCAAGAACACTTTTTTCAAGAGAAGATGGTCTTCACAAAATTCATTATGTATCAATTGTAGATATATTAGATCCAAATAAATGGGCTGAACCTCATGCTCATATTCAAGGTACTGATGAAGTCTGGTATGCACTAAATGGTTCTAGTAATATGAGGCTTGGAAACGAAATAATATTCCAAGAGCCTGGAAAAGCTATAATGATTCCTCCTGATAGTGAAACAGTTCATTCTTCGAAGCCTATAAAAACTTCGTCTTTCTTTTTTTTCTTATACACACCAACTCTTGAAAAATGAACATACTTATAACAGGTTCACATGGATTAATAGGAAGAATAATATCTGAAGAGCTTAAGAAAGAGCATAATGTGACTTGTTTGGATAAAAAAGTTGGAATAGACCTTCTAGCTAATTCCTTAGGAACATATTTTAAAAATATTGATACTGTAATTCATTTAGCTGCAAATGCAAACCCTTTTATTAATCGGCAAGAAGCTCTTAAAAATATTGAAATAGCAAATGCTGTGATTAGAGCATGTAAAGGTTATAAGACTAAAAGAATAATTAATGCAAGTTCAATTAATGTTTATCCTTATATAGATTTATTTGAACAAGGACAAAAATTAACGCGAGAAACTCCTCTTTCTCCTAATTTAAGGTTCGGTAATGGAAATTATGGAAAAGCAAAAATAGAAGTTGAAAGATTATTTGAAGCATATTGTGAACCTAAAAAAATTTCCTTATTAAATTTAAGAATAGGGTGTGTTACTCCATACAATCTTCCATCCAGGCAGCAAGATGGACATGTAGAACCGGCAGACTATGAAATTCATCTAAAACATGAAGATTTAATATCTATAATTAAAAGAAGCTTGCAATATAAAGGCATAAATAGTTATGTTTGTGTTTCTAAAAGAAATGGTTTTGTAGAAGATAGTATAAGATTTCCAATTGATTAAAAATAATCAGTTATCTTCAACTTAAATTCCAGCCAGAAAATCCAAATTATTATTAGTACTGCATCAATTGTTGGAAGTATTAAATTCCTTATACTTTCAGGAAAAGTTTTTAATATATTAAATGAAATATAATAATTGCTAAAAGGATAAAAAGGCATTATTCCAGGAAAAAATAAACCATCCAAAATCAAATGCAACAAACTTCCTATTCCCAATATAAAAAATATAGAAAAAAGTTTAATATGATGTTTTCCTAACTTTGAATTTTTAATATTATAATTTATTATTAAAAATCCTATTATAAACAAAATTAATGGAATAAAAATAGAATGAGAAAAGGTTTTATGAACATCCAAAAAACCAAATCCAAAAAAAGAAAGAATATAATACAATCCAATATCAAAATCAGGCAAAATAGCTCCAATCATTGCAATAAGAATATAATATCTTGGAAATTTTTTATTATTTTTGATAACATATGCTCTAAATAATTCTATTAAAATTATTGCAGCTAAAATATGAGTTAATGTATATGGCATTTTTTACATTGTAATTTAAACTTTTTAAGTTATTTCTTCCAAAACAAAAAGCATTTTTAAATTTAATATTCAGATACTTAAATGCTTTTTGTTTTCTCCTCTTTCTCCAACTCATTCAAATATTCCTTGATTCTCTCAATTATCGGAGGTATGACGAACTTCTCTATGTTTCTTTCAAAGATTTCTTTTAATGAGGAATGTTCAATCAAATAATATTTGTTTTCTGACTTGTCAATAATCATTGCATCTCTTAATCTTTTCAACTGCCTTCTTATATTTGATTCAGCCAGTCCCTTTAAATCCAAGCTGTATTTTTTTCTTGATTCTTCGACTCTTTTTCTTATTTCCTCTCCATTCAATCTCTCCTTATTTTTGTTTGCTTCTGTTAAAATCATTAGAATATCAACTATTATATCTCTTGAGTCTCCCAATTGCAATAATCCCAAAGACAAGCAGATTTTTCTAAACAGCTCTCTTTTTTCAAGATTGTTCGGCTTTTCGTATTTTCTTAAAGTAATTTCTGTTAATGGAAGGTCTTTCATGTTCTTCTCTTTATATATTCTATATTATCTATAAACTTATAAATTTAACTTAATTAAAAATAATATGAATGCTTCAAGAAGGAATTTTTTAAAATATGCAGGAGCAACAACTAGTGCCTTGTTGATAGGACCTCAGACAACTCTTTCTAGGAAAACTTTAGATGAAGTGGAAAAAATAGAATACGAGGCATATGTTTTTGGATGTCCAGATAAAAACCGACCAATTTATGTTCCTGGAAATCTTGTAAAAGTTAATGCTTCTTGTCTTGATGAAGCCCTAATATTGGCAGAAATAGCATCTAGAAAACAGTTTCCAGAATCTTTATTTCCAATGGTTCATGTGGATCAGGTATATAGGGGAAAAGAGCTTGTTTATAAAACTGCCTGGGATGAAACAGGGCCTTTGGCAGCTTTTAAGCTAGAAAATATTTAATAGCTTTCTCGTTACATAAATCCTTATAAATTAAATCTTTTTATTTATTAAATGGAATTAGTTGCATTTTTAGGAGCAGGACAAGTAACTTGGGGGCAGGTTGCAGGTGTTGTAAATAAGGGAGATTGGGAAAATATAATTCTTATTGGAAATGATTTTGCAAAAAAATTTTGTGTTGAAAAAGATTTTGAATTTATAGAAATAAAATCAACTGGATTGATGGACTTAAAAGATGAAATAATGAAAAAACTTAGTGGAAAAATCAAAGGAACTGAAGTTGCATTATCAATAGCATCTGGAGAAGGAAAAGAGCACATGGCTTTAATTTCTGCTTTACTTCATCTTCCTGTTGGAATTAGGTTCACAGCCTTGACAAAAGATGGGATTGTGTTTATGTGAGATGCCTTCTTCTTTGATATTATTCTAATAAAATTTAAACAGAATATATCTAAATTAGGTTTTGAAGCTTCTGAAACTGGTTTTAATCAAATGAAAAAACATGCTTTGGATTATTGTAAGCAGGCAAGGTCTGGTAAAAATCCTGATGAAAGATCCAAAAAAATTTATGCCCTTTACTCTCAAATGACTATGCTAGAAGGAAATACTGATTTTTTAGAAAATAGATATCCAGATTATTAAAAGATATCATTAATGTAAAGATTTTTAAAACCAATTATATTATATAAACAATCCAAAATGAGTGTTACTTTAAAAAACATCGGCTCTGAATTTGATTCTCTTGATATAGAGGATTTAGAAAGGCTGAGTGTTGGCGATGTAAGAAATTTTGATGTTCCTGAAGAAAGAATATTTCCAATGGATAATGAAGTTTTTTTAAGAGATAGAGAGAAAAATCCTCTAGGAAAGGCAAAAGTTATTGAATGTTACAGTATAGATAATGAAACAATTGGAAAATACCGAGTTACTGAAATTTATCAAAGAAAGAAATAATTTCTAGGATTAAGATTATTGATAATTTTTTAAATCTCGCTCTTTTTAATTTTCATATTTTTCTTATCTTTTCCAATCAAAGCAACCCTTGAAAGCTTATGTTCATCCAACACTTTATAATTATTTTTTAATTCTTTAACTAATTTTTTAGAATATTCTCTTATTTCATTATGAGAAAGCATCTTATCGTAACCTAATCTTTCTCTTGAAAATCCTATTGCCATGTAACTTTTTATTTCTAAAAAGTTGGGGTGTGCCTTTAAAATTAACTTGGAATATTCTTTAATATGTTCGTTTTTGTCATTCAACCCTTTCACCAAAGTCATTCTAATAACTTTTCTTGTTTTCAATACAGGAAATAGTTTTAGAGTTTCATTGAATTTTTTCCAGGCATCTTTTTTATTTGACTTATGCCATTTTTCATACAATTCTTTGCTATGAGAATTTAATGACAGATATAATTGTGTTGGTAATTGCTTATTTTCACCAAGCTTTTTCAAAATTTCAGGCTGCAGACCATTGGTAACAACAAAAGTTGTTTTTCCTTTTTTCCTTAGTTCAGAGATAAATTTTCCTATTTTGGGGTATAAAGTAGGTTCGCCAATCAAAGAAATTGCAAACTGCATTGGCTCCTGCGCCTCTTTATATTTTTTAATATTGATTTTAGGATTTCCCTTAAATCCAATTAAAAGTTTTCTTTGTTTTTCAAGCGCCTGATTGATTATTTCACAAGGTTCATTAATCTTATTTGAATCCAGACAAATCTCTAATTCAATTGGACGCCAGCAATGAACACACTTGTTGTTGCATAAAATCCACGGGCTCATTTGACAGCATCTGTGAGATTTTATTCCATAAAACCTACTTTTATAACATTCTCCTTTGTCAATCAAGGATTTTTTTGTCCATTCACATATTTTAATAGCTGAATGATTTCCAATAAATCTGTAGCTCTGTTTTTCCATAATTTTTTTTGTAATTTCCATTATAAAGAATAAGAATGCTTGTTTAAAAAAGTTTATGGAAAACTTTAAAAACTTACTTTAAATCCAAGAAAGATGGAAAACAATCTTGAATATGAGCTTGATAGAACAACAGTAACTCCTAAATTTTTAAGAGGAATATCCGAAGATATTCCAATGATCCTTTCAGAAGCTCTTAAGAAATCAAAATTAAAAGTAACTAAAGAGCCAACACCTCTTGGAGCAGAGGCTGCTGAAAAAGTTTATATTATTTTAAGAAGCGCAATTAATCAAGAAAGACAGAAAAGAAACGAACCTACTTTGACAGATACAGAACTTGTTAAAAAACTTAAAAAAGACAGGGATTTTTATGTAAGAAAATTAGGATCTGCATTATTGTATTATGAATTAAGATTCTAAAAAATCGCATTAAACCAAGCCAGCATCAAAACCAGCAGACATCCTAAAATTAGATAAGTCATTATCCTGAATGCAACTTGAGCAAACTTCTCGCTTTTTGAGATTGCCCATATTGTCAGCATAAACATTCTTCCGCCATCAAAAACAGCGACAGGCAACATATTCATTAATGCAACACTAAAATTAATTAAAGCAAGCCACCAAATTAAATTATAAATAAAAATTATAATCTCTGCATTGAATTTAGGCTCGTAATTTGTCTGGGGTTTTTTGAAGAAATTAAAATAATCAAAAATTTTTCCTATTAATCCTTGCCGTGAATTTACAAATCCAATTCCAATAACAGCCCTTCCTTTTTGAACAGAATCCTCTGCTAAATCTATATTATATTCTAAAATAATATCATTGTACTTAGTAGTTATTTTTATCTTATCTCCAGGTTTATATTTTTTAATTATTTCTGCCAGATTCTTATAATCTTTTACTTTTTCTTCATCTATGCCTATTATTGCTCCTTTTAATCCTGCTTTTATTGCAGGGAGATCCGAATATAAAACAACTAGCCCGGAACCTTTATTTGAATCAAGCTGTTTTTTTAAATCTTCAGTTGTTAAAAAATAATTTTTATTTTCCGCAATAATTTTAGTCATATTTATAGGTTCGTCTGTTCCTAAAACTATATCATTGGACATCTGATTTTTGTTAATTAAATCTGTTATTGCTGCTTGAGTTGGATTGCTTATTGAAATGCCTCCGACCATGCTTATAGAAGTTATATTGATAATTGCAGGAGTATAAGTATTAAAAATTGCTCCTGCAGGAGTATAAACTGAAATAAAAAACAGCCCTAGAATCAAGAAAAAAATTACAGCTAAAATAAGATTTGTGAAAGTTCCTGCTGAAAGAACAGATATTTGCTGATATTTTGGTTTTTTATTCATTTCTTCCTCATCTGGTTCAACAAAAGCTGCTAAAAAAGGCCCTAAAAAACCAAATCCAGTTGTCTTAACTTTTATATCATATCTTCTTGCAACAATTCCATGAGCAAATTCATGAAAAACAGCTATTACTGCGATTGCAATTATCCAATAGGTAAAATAAAAAGGAGGCAAGAACGAAAGTTTGAATGCTTCTGGAAGATACGGAACTAAAGGCATTATTGGAGGAATTTTAATTGCCTGAACAATTTCAGGCCTGAAAACATAAATGTAAATAATATTGCCTAAAAAATAAATCATAGTTACCATTAATAGATATCCAGAAATTACAGCTAAAAAAGAAAAAACACTTATTGCTTTTTTATATTTAGACCCTATTTTATCAATTAGTTTTATTCCAACCTTAGTCCTATAAAGGTACATAATTCCTTCTTTTTTAAGATTTTTTCTTTTTCTATAAAGGAAAATAATCACAGCTAAAGTAAACAAAATTAAAAAAGATATGTCATAAATATAAATATTAGATGTCATTTTTAATTCCTTCTCTCCATATAAATTTTAATAATATTTAAATGTTTGTTGTTTTTAGAAAGTTTTAAATAAGAGGTTTAATGAATATTATTATGAAAAAAAAACATTTAATCTTTTTTTTGATAACTATAATAATACTGTCCATAATTTTTTTTGTTATAGGATTAATTTTTAATAAATCATGTGGAATTCTTTGTAATTTAGGATGGGCAATAATCTTGATTATTCCTTTTATTTTTGCTATAATCAAAGGATTAAAAGTTATTGAAATAGAAGAACCAAAAAAAGTATTATGGAAGATGCCATTTAGAGCATTTATTGTGGGAATAATTGTAACCATCTTATATGAGTTTTATGCTTTATTTTCTGTATTTGTATTATCCCCTGAAGGAGGTCTTGGGGATATCACCATAATTTATCTTCCAATTATAGGGGTAATTATTTCAATAATTTTTGCAATAGTCTCTTTTGTATTAAGCTTAATAATTTATTATGTCTATAAAAATTAGAAGAATCATTTCTAACATATACAATAATTTAAAGTACTATATTTTGTTTTCTTAAAAATACAAATCCTATTTCCTTCTTATAGGCCTGAATGCTTTTTTCAAGCATTTCCTGCACCTAACTTTTCCCTCTAAGATTTTTCTTGAATCTGCTCGTATTTTAGATTTGCAATTTTTGCACACAAATACATTTTTGAACAATCTTGTTTGAGTAACTGCTAATTTTGTTGCCATTTTAATCTTAAAAACTCTTTAATTTAATCTCTTTTAATCCTTATTTAAAACTTTCTCTTGATAACTTTTGTTCCCTGAACATTCCAATACTCTATTTGGTCCCCGTCTTTAATATCATTTTTTAATTCTTCTGAAATCGGCAATTCAATTGTCTCAAAAGTTTCCAAGTCCATAATACTTGCTTTCTCTCCCATTAGAGATAATACTTGTCCTCTGCTTTTTTCAATTATAGGAACTTCTAATCTTTCATGTCCTCCAACAACAAAAACTTTCTTTTTTCCATCAAGAACACTAATTGCTTCAATTCTGCATTTTGCATGCCCGTGTTTTCCAGTCTTGCTGATATCGTTGGATTTGACAACACAAGCAACATCGTCAACCAGAATAGTAGTTCCAGGTCGTGCCTGACTTGCATTGATTAGTTTATCACTCATATGAATTCAATCAAAATTAGATTTATAAATATTACGTAGAAGAATTAAGCAGCAGCTTTTGCTTCTAATGGAAGATTGTATTTCTTTAATAATTCAGGATTAATAAACTGCAACATTCCTGAAGTTTGTAAATATTCTGCTAAGGACCTTTTGCAGATTTTATGAAGATTATAATCAGGATTATTTGATTTTAAAACATATCCATTAAATACTCCTCTATTTAAATAATTAATAACAGTCCTATTGGCAACATGAATAATTTCTGCAACCTTGCCAACTGACAAGAACCCTTCAGGCATAACAACATCCATATCTTTACTGCTCTTGTGCTCAAATGTTTGAAATTTAAATTCATAACCAGACCTTGCCAATAAATCTAAAATAGAATCTTCAGAAACTCTTCTTTTTCCTTCTGTTCTTTCAGTAAAGGGCATTTTAACACCCTTAAGAATTCCTTCATCAAATAACATACTGACTTTTCTAGGAGATAATCCTAAAATTTCTCCAGTTTTTCCTGTGTGATAGAATCTTCTTTCCATGAATTTCTTGATTTTCAATGCTTTTTAAGGTTTTTCATGTTTTTTATCTACTGAAGCTAGGTGACAATTTTAATGAAATTAAAAGCTGTTTGAAAAATTTTTATCAATATGTCAAAGGTAATATTATATATCCTTATATTAAGCGAATTCTCTCGCCCCAGAGCAGTTTATTTTTATACTATTAATACATTTCATTTTATCATTCAAATTATCTTTAATTTAACGCTCTCCAGCATCTTTTTAAACCCTCAAAACTTTTAGAAAAAGTTTTATCAAAAACTAAAATAAGAATGGAAACGATTCATAAAAATGATTTTATTGAAATAGAATTTACAGGGTTAGCTAATGGAGAAATATTTGATACGACAAACAAAGAAGAAGCCAAGCAGATTGGATTGGATGCAGATGTAAAACCTATGATAATTTGTGTCGGAAACCAAATGCTTTTGAAAGGGCTTGATGAAGATTTAGGTGGAAAAGAAATAGGTAAAAAATATTCTGTTCACCTTACTCCTGATAAAGCTTTTGGAAAAAGAAATCCACAAATGATTAAAACCATTCCTTTAAGAGTTTTCAAAGAAAAGAACATGAACCCATTTCCAGGAATGACTATTCAATTGGATAATTATATAGCAAAAATACTTTCTGTTTCAGGAGGAAGAATTATTGTTGATTTTAACAATCCTCTTGCAGGAAAGGAACTAGATTATAATTTTAAAATCACAAGAAAAGTAGAAGATGTTAAAGAAAAAATAAACTCTTTAATGGATTTTTTTCTCAGAATGAGATTTGATTTTGAAATTGATGAAAATAACAAAAAAATCCTTTTTCAGAAATCAGAAATAAAGCCCTTTATAGAAATGTTCAAGGATAAATTCAAGGCAATGACTGGATTTGAATTTGAGGTTAGGGAAGAGGTTGAGAAGAAAGAAGAAAATAAAGAAGCGGATGATGTGAAGAAAAAAGAAGAGAAAAGCGAAGATAAAAAATAATTTTTTAATTTTAAGGTAATATAGATTTATATTCTAAAAAGGTTCTTATACCAACATTAGGAGTGTCTCTATCTCCAAAATAATGAGTAAATTTGTTAAATAAAAATAATCCTGGTCCATCTAAAAGTTGAGCCATCTGTCTTTGTAATTCAATTTCATGCTCATTTTGAGGTATACCTTTTTCACTATAAGAAGCTAAAACTCCTTGCCTTGGTAATTGACTGGATAATATAAATTTAGTGCCCCCTGGCCTTGTTTCTCCTAACATCTGCCCCTCGACTACCACATTTGTTAATTCTTCTCCCATTTTCTTATTATTAATTAATAGATTTTAAATATTATTAAATTATGAAACTATACATTATATAACTCATTTTAAAGGTAGGTTAAAATTATAATAATCTTTGAATTTTGAATTTTGAATTTTTACAAATTTAATGAGTTAAGATTTTGCATTCAAACCTATATATTAAAACATATATTCTAACTGCAAAATCTTTAAATATAGATTTTAGTACTTTAAACCATGAAAGGTGAATTACAAAGAGGGGAAGTAGCACGTTCTATTTTATCTCATGTACCTGAAACTAGAAATCCCGAATTAATGGAAGTTGACAGGGAATTGGAAGAATTATTAAAAAGACAGCATTCTAAAGTAAGAGTTTTTGGTGTTGGAGGAGCTGGAGGAAATACAATTTCTAGGATGAAAGAAATAGGAATAAGAGGCGGTGAATTTATAGCAGTAAATACTGATGCCCAGGATTTACTATACTCCAATGCAGATCATAAGATACTTATTGGAAAAGAATTAACAATGGGATTGGGTGCTGGAAGCAATCCAAAAATAGGGGAAGAAGCTGCTCATGAGCAAGAGCAGGAAATTAAAAAAAGATTATTAGGATGTGATATGGTTTTTGTCACTTGCGGTTTAGGAGGAGGAACTGGAACAGGAGCTGCTCCTGTAGTAGCAGAGCTTGCAAAAAAACAAGGAGCTTTGACAATTGGAGTTGTTACTCTACCATTTACAATTGAAGGAAAGAAAAGAATTGAAAATGCAGAGTATGGACTGGAAAGAATGGAATCTATTGTTGATACATTAATAATAATTCCTAATGACAAATTATTAGAGATTGCTCCTGAACTGCCCTTGCAGACTGCATTTAAAGTTGCTGATGAAATCTTGACTAATGCTGTCAAGGGAGTTACTGAACTTGTGACAACCTCTGGATTAGTTAATCTTGATTTTGCAGATGTCAAGGCAGTCATGACTAATGGAGGAGTTTCATTAATGGGAATGGGTGAAGCTGAATCTCAAAACAGAGCAAAACAAGCAGTTGAAAAAGCTCTTTCTAATCCTCTTTTAGATGTTGATATTTCAAATGCCACTGGAGCCTTGATTAACATTGTAGGTGGAGAAGATATGAGCTTGGATGAAGCAAGAGAAATAATTTCTGCTGTTGGAGAAAAATTATCTCCTGATGCAAAAATGATTTGGGGGGCACAAATCAGCCCGGATTTGGAAAAATCAATAAGAGTCATGATAATTATAACCGGAGTCAGCAGTCCGCAGATTTCAGGAACCAAATTACCTATGGAATCAAGAGAAATGAAAATTGGTGATGATTTAGGAATTGATTTTCTGGAATAGTTATTACAATAATCTTTAAATAATAATTATTAAAATTTTTGGTGAGTCAAGATACACTTAGTGATAAAGGAACAAAAATTCTGTTTGATTATTTAATTAAAACAATAATTCATATGACTCCTGAACTTAGACAAGATATTTATGATGGATTGGAAAGGGTTTTAGATTATCACTTTGCTAAAACACCCAAAACAATAAGAGAGGAAAATCTTTCTCCACCACAATTTACAGCATATAAAATATTGAAAAAATGGGACTAATTGTTTTAAGAGAAAGTTTGTATTCTCCTACTGCAAAATGAGTTGCAATATATGATGCTTTAAAGAGTAATGGATCTATTTAACTGTGTTATCCGAAAAATAGTTCTCAAGGACAATAATAATGAATTCATGAAATTCACTAAAAAGAGTTTAATGGATACCTTGAGAGCTAAAACAGAGGG
>JAGVWU010000056.1 GCA_018304145.1 Candidatus Pacearchaeota archaeon
TAAAAAACAAACAGATACCTAGAGTTTTAATGAAAAATTGTGCAACTGTCAAATTAGTTTATAGACGAATTTAGTTTGACAAATGTCAAACTAAGGTTAAAAGAGCCAAAATCTTTATTTTAACCTCTTTTAATAGCCAAAAAAAGTCTTTTCTCAGTAAATTCTTGTCTATGTTTAATATTTTTTCAATTCTGCATTTTATATCATCAAAATATTTTATTTCTTGAATTGCTTACAAACAGGACAGCTTCCTCCTGTTTTATCAGAACAATCAATACCATCTTCATCATAATTCTTAATGCCATCATAACAATATTGGCAATAATTAGAATTATCAAAAATAAAATCAATATTCAATTTTTCCTGGGCATCTTTAATCAATTCCATTCTTGAGACAAGATTCATGTTTATATTATATATTTCAATATAATTTTTATAGCATTTTGAAGCTTTTCTTAAAATTACAGGAACTCCTGAATTGCACTCTGTTATTTCAAATCCATTAATGCAATTTTTGTCTTTATTTTGGCATTCTATTTTTCTTTCTCCTTTCAAAAAAATATTACTATTTATAATATCTCCAAAACTATATACTGTATTGCAATATTCGCTCCAATTTGCCAGATTTGTTTCATTCTGCACAATTAAATTAAGAATGCAAGACTGAATTTCCAGAGGCTTTCCAGAGATTTTTTTGCATTTTTTTGTATCATTGCAGATTCTTTTTTGAGTGTTATTTATGCATAAAGACCATTCAGTACAATTCCATTCAGGAGTGCATACAGTTCCTCCTCCGCCTCCACCTCCGCCAGAAGTAGTGTCTCCGCCTCCTCCGCATGAAGTGCTTATGCTAAAATCAACATTCATGCTATCATTTCTGTTTCCAGAAGAATCATTGCAATAATATTTAACATTATAACTGCCGACACTTAAAGTGCTGGCATTATAAAAAGTCAAATTATTGGATGTGTTCATTGAAATATTTGTCACACCTGAATCTAGAGAATATGAACAATAACCTGCTTCGTTCAAAGTCGCATTAAATGCTATTGCCCCTGTTGAACATGCTGTTGATGTTGGAGAGTTAATAGTAACAAGAGGAGAAGTTGTATCACTAATGGTTGTATTATACTTTATAGTATAAATATCATTTCCAGAACCTCCTGTCACATAAATATAGTCACTTGAATCAATAGCTATATCACGTATAGTTCCAGTAATATCTAATTTATTCCAGATTTCCTGCCCAGTAGAATTATACTTTACTATAAAATATTTACTGTTATTTGCTCCTCCAATATAAACATCCTCACTTGAATCAAGCCGAATTGCATTAGAACTCATAGTCGAAAATGTGACATTCCATAAATGATTTCCATCTGTATCATACTTTATTGTATAAGCATTACTATTAGCGTTTCCAGTAACGTAAATGTTTCCAGAAGAGTCTACAACAACATCATAAGGCTGATCTACAGCACCTGAATCATAAGATTTACTCCATTGGAGAGTTCCTAAAGAATTATATTTATATAAATTATAATTAGCGCTTAAACTTGTATTAAAATCAGAAATAACATAAAAATTTCCTGATAAATCTGTAGATATTCCATAACTTGTTGCAACAGGACCTGATAAATAAGTATAAGATAAAAGATTTCCATTAGTATCATATTTTCCATAAACAGGGGTAACATTATTTACTCCAGACACATAAATGTTATTAGATGCATTAACAATATCATACCAGATACAACTGTTAGTAGAACCATTAACAGTAGTATTCCAAATATAATTTCCATTATTATCATACTTTATTAATATGCAGTCAGAAATTAGACCACTAGAAAGATGAGAATTACCTGCAACATAAATGTTCCCAGAAAAATCAATAAATATTCCATTTCCACTAGCTTGTCCAAATAATGCGGAATCTGAATGATTCTGCATCCAGACTAGTCCTCCTGTAGAATTATATTTTATTGTAACAATTCCTATTCCAAGTGTTGATGAGCCAGTAACATAAGTATTTCCAGAATTATCAATTGTAATAGAATTTCCAGTACTAATAAATGCGTTATTATAAGTTGCATTCCAAATATGACTGTTAGGAGCAACATCATTTGGATCCACAATATAATCAAATTCAAGGGGATTTCCTAAAACCTTTAAATCAAAAATATCATAACTCTCGCCTTCCCCTAATCCAGAAAGATAAACTTTATACCAATTTTCATTATTTATATTTTCAAACTTAGTTACTAATTGATTATCATCTTTTCTATAAACTTCAATCTGAGAATTTCCACTTGATTTAGCAAACAAAGTTATATCATTATTCTTTGCCAGTGCTTTTTCAAAAGTAACTCTTACAAACTCATTACTATTGATGCTCTCACTCCAATTATTATCCTTTGCAATTACATAATCATATATATCATTAATAAAATTCCTTCCAGAATCCAAATGCTCTGCTTTTGATATTAATATTATCAAGCTCGGGTCTAGGTCAATAATATCACCAACACTTACTTTTCCATCACCATCTAAATCTTCATAAGATGGTGATGCAAATGTTGAATTCTCATCAGAAGATGAGCTTGCAAACTCTTTTTCTATATAAATTGTATAAGTATTTGCATATTCAACATCCCCTCCAATTACCAATTCAGTAATTGCTTTTCCAGTTAATCTTAAAAATTTAATTATATTTTCTGTAATTGCATTATAAGAACCAGCTAATTCACTTTCATTTTTTTGCCTGGGTTTCTTTTTATTTTTCTTTTCTTTCTCATCTGTTTTTTCTTCAGTTCCTTCTTTTTCTGCTTCTTCTGTTTCAGAAGAAGATTCAATTATCTGATTTTCCTGTTGCCCACTGCTCTGATTCTGCCACGTTTCACTTCCCTCACCACTGCCTCCGCCTGTTTCCCCTGCATTTTTATCAGTATTATTAATTATATGTTCTTCACGCTCATTAACAATGTTCCCTGTTTCATTAACAGGAATTGTAGCATTTGTTGTTACATTAATCTCTGCTTGATTTATTTCTGTATCATTCACAAAACTCTCATTTGTTGTAGCATTTAGTTCACTAACATTTATCTTTGTTTCATCAATAATAGTTGCATTTACTTCTGTAAGGTTAATTTCAGTAATATTTTCTTCAGCCACATTAACAAGTGTAACATCAACCATTGTTTGATTTATAATTATTGTCAGGTTGATAGGAATTTCCAAAACAGGGCTTTCAATCCTAACTTTATATCCTGTTTTAATCAAATCTTCAAAACTTAGCAAAGTCCTTCCAATCCTTAAGGTATTTTCATTGTAAATAGAAATATTTTCATCAGAAGTCACATCAATCTTAGCCATAAATTTCAGGTCATTTAACCTTACTTTATATCCCCATTTATATTCTGGTTTTGGTTTGTTCAAATTGTTCTCATTTACCTCAATTTGAAAATTATCTGCAGAAACAACAGAATTATCAGCTATTTCTTCAATCTTGGTTTCATCAAGATTCTCAAGGGTTTGTTTTATTCCATCCTCATTTAAATCAAGTTTAGTCTCTTCACTATTCTCGCCTATAGTCATGCCTGTTATTATTAATGTTTGCGTTTCATTTTCAAAAAAGATTTGATTTGTTTGTTCGGTTATCCGATTAACTGTTTCATTAACTATTGTTGTCTCAGCTATTCCTTCAACAAACTCGCTGTAATTCAGCAAATCAAAATATAATCTTAGATTATTTTTTCCAAGATTAAAATCCATTCTCTTGTTTTTATTTTTAGAAATAATTTCTCCAAAAGCTTTTGCAGGTTCTTTTATAGCTAAATCAACAGAAGAAGCATCAAATCTCTGCTCAATGCTTTCAGTTTCCAGAACAGCAAATCCTGTCTCTTTAATTCCATCAGGAATTAAACTTGCTATATTTTTTGTAAAATTATTAACTCCTAGAATTAAAATAAAAAATAAGCTAATAATAAAAAAAGCTAAAAATATTAAAAATAAGCCCTGCAAAGTTTTTCCTAATTTCCTGTTAACCTTAGGATTTAGTTTATTTAATAATTCATCTTTTTTGCTTGGTCCTGAAATAAACTTAGAAACAACTTTTCCATTCTTATCTCTATAACTTTCATAATAATAAGGCCCGCAAAGCTTTCCCCCTCTTTTTACATACCTTTTATACACCATCTTTTGTAGTGTAACAAACACTATAACAAATTAGAAGAAATCCTGCTTTAAATACCTTATCAAAAACTATAAAATTACCTGTTTTTTTATGTTACACTACAAAGTTTTATTTACATATTCCCAAAAAATAACCAAATCCCCATTATTATCCCTCATAAAAAATCTGTCTCCTTCATTATTCCAAATATCAATTTTAGAGTTATATCTCAACTCTTCAAAAGCACCAATATATGCCAAATAAAAGAAATGATTTGCATCGTCTTTTACCACCCAGCCAGTCAGATTGCATGAGAAATCACAGGAATTCTTTATAATAAAATACTCATTTTCAGGATTTAATTCAGAAAGTTCTACGCAAAAAGCACAAACCTCGCCACTCTCTTTCCAAATCCCTATTTTATTTTTTATTGCAAAATTTTCAGCATCCTTTAATTTTGTTTCATACTTTAATTCATTAAGCATAAACGAAGTAGCAAGACCCTTCTGCAAAATCTCTGCATTAATTAAATTTTCCTTATAAAATACATATCTTAACTTTCTGTTATACCTATCAGTATTTTCTTTATCCCTTAATAATTCAACATTTTTTTCTTCTAAAGATTTTAAAAATTTAACAGCTTCTTTTGAATAAGGCATGCCTTTCTCAGGGGTATTTATTCCCAACAATCGTATAGAATATTCTGTTCCATCTATTTCTGCTTTTATTGTATCTCCATCAATAACTTTAGTCACAAAAGCAGGCTCTTTTTGATAATTTGTTTGTTGTTGGTTGTTTGTAGCATTGCCAGTTAAATAGGGATAGTAATAAGCTAAGATTCCTAATAAGATTATAATCAACAAAAACATCAATAACCTCTTTCCAAAGACCATATTTAATCAATTAAACTCTTAATTAAAAAGCTTATGTAATAGCAAGCTTTTTAAACATCAAAAATTTTTCAATTTTTGTGGAAAAAAAATTCCTTAAAAGGAATTTTAGGGACCAGAAAATTACTTAAGTAATTTTCTTGGCTTAAAAAACCTTAATAAATACAATAGAAGGTTTTTTAAACATATTTGTTCAATTAATTTTATAAACCTCATTTAATAAGAAAATAATGTCAAAAATGCTGATAAATTACATTTTTGATCATTATTGAAAATTAAATAAAAAACAAGAAGAATGTCAAAAGTAAGAATAAAACTCAAAAGCATGAAGATTGAAGATTTAAATAAAATCTGCAATCAGATAAAAGAAATAGCATCAAAACTAGGTGTGCCTATTTCAGGACCCATCCCCCTTCCAACAAAAAAGCTTAAAATCACAACAAGAAAATCTCCATGCGGAAACGGAACAGCAACCTTTGACAATTTTGAAATGAGAATTCATTCAAGAGTCATTGACCTGCCAGCTGATGACAGAGTTCTTCATGCAGTAATGAGACTATATGTTCCAAGAAATATTACGATAAAAATAGAGATGAAGGAATGATTCTTATAGATTAGAACCTATAATTATTTAAACATTATTTTATTATAATTAATATGGAAAAACAAATAATGGATTTCAATGTATTAATAGAACAAGATGAAGATGGTATTTACGTAGCAAAAGTTTCAGAAATAGAGGGATGCTACACTCAAGGAAAAAACTTACAAAAAGTTTTAGAAAGAATCAAAGAAGCTATTGAAGTGTGCCTCGAAGCAGATAAAGAAGACATAAATCCTATGAGGTTTGTTGGAATACAAAGAGTTCAAGTTGAAAGGCCTCAAATGGCTTAATGACAAAACTTATTACTATTTCTGGCAAAGAAATGTGCAAATTATTAGAAAGATTAGGTTTTGAAAAAGTTTATGGAAAAGGAAGCCATGTAAGGTTTAAGCATCCCGACGGCAGAAAAACTGTAGTTCCTGTTCATGCAAATGAAGATTTAGGAAAAGGTCTTTTAAGAGAAATATTAAATCAAATTAATCTAACCAAAAAAGAATATGAAGAATTAAGAAGAAAAATTTAATTTTCTTTATTAGGAGTTATATCTAATCTTTTTCTATAAGTTAGAAGCTCTCTAATTTTATCATAATTTTCAAGAGCTTCAAAGACATCTTGAAATTTGTTTATTATTTTTAATTCTTTCTCTGTAAATTTATTCTTATTAATTTTCATACACATAAATAATAGTAAAATATTTGTAAATCTTTCGCTTTAAGATAATTAATCTTAATACTTCAAAAGAATTTAAAGTTTTATCCACAACATAGCGAATCTTCACTTGATTAAGTACACTACGTCATAATACATCCCTCCTTTTCAAAATAGTTTGAAATTCTATCCATAGCCTCTCTCACTGTTTGAAAATTACTATTCTGTAAAAC
>JAGVWU010000057.1 GCA_018304145.1 Candidatus Pacearchaeota archaeon
CCTTATTCTCTATTTACTTTTCATTATATTATAAAGAATAATTATCTTTAAAAATTATAATTTGATAATAGATTTATGATAGAAAGAAAAAGAGTGAGAGAATCAGAAGATTTAGGAAGATTTGTTCAATCTGATATTGGGGGAGAACTTGTTCTTGGAGGGGGATTGCCTGATTTTACATTGAGCATTAATCAAAATACTTATCTAAGAGGTTTAATTGGAAGGATTCAAAAGTTTTATCAATCAAGAGGACACGAACCTTCACATTCAAATAGATTACATTTTACGAAAGGGCATCAAAGAAGAACAGTTTATTTAACAACAGAATGTCCAAAAGCTTATGCAACTATCTGCAATCCAGATGCATGATTTTCATTAGTTATATTGTTTTATACTTAAGTATACCATGAGTTTCACAAAACCTTTAAATAGTTTTTTCTTATTATAATATATGAAATTTTTTAAAAAAACAGGGGAGAAATTTAAATTAAAAAATATCATCACAATTATTGTAATCCTTGTCATTATTATAATCGTATTCAGTTTCTTAGGATATAATCTGTTTTATTCAAAATCCTGCAAGGATGAAGCATGTTTTGATTCTGCAATAAATGTCTGTAAAAAAGCTTCTTGGCTTAAGGAAGACAGCGAATCAGCATGGATGTTGAGAATATTGGGAAAAGAAACAGAAGATTATTGCAAATTGAATATTAAACTATTAAATATTAAAAAGGGTACTATTGATTCTGAAAAATTAATAGGAAAAGAAATGATTTGTATTGTAACGAGAACTGAAAAAATATTTCCTTCAGCAGACATGTCACAATGCACAGGCCCTTTAAAAGAAGAAATGCAGGATTTAATAATTAAAAGAATGCATGATTATCTTCTTAAGAATCTTGGAGAAATAAAAGAAGAGTTTAAGGCAGTTTGAAAATTATTTTTATATGAAATTAAGAAGTTTTGTTGTAAAATGATTCTTGGAATCTTTTCTTGATAACATCCACAAAACCAGCATAACCTTAATTAAAAAATCATTCATTAACTTAATAAATAATAATTCCTTTAATTTAATATGAGCATTAAATTCGGTCCAGCAGGTTTAGGCCCTGTTAAAACAGCAGTTGAAAGATTGGAAGAATATCATAAAATTGGATTCGAGGCATGCGAAATTGCATTTACTTATGGAATTTATATTCATAATGAGAAAGATGCGGAAAATATAGGAAAAGCTGCAAAAAAATTTAATATTAATTTATCTATTCATGCCCCATATTGGATTAATCTTAATAGCAAAGAAAAAATAAAAATAGAGGAAAGCAAAAAAAGAATTCTTGATTGCTGTAAAATCGGAGAAGTATTAGGAGCTGATGTTGTCGTTATTCATGCAGGTTATTACGGAAAAATGAAAAAAGATGAAACCTACGAGAATATTAAAAATGCAATTCTTGATATTCATAAAGAAATTAAAAAACATAACTGGAAAATTAAAATAGCGCCAGAAACAATGGGAAAAGTAAATGTTTTTGGTTCAATAGAGCAGATTGCAAAGCTGGTTGAAGATACTCATTGCAGTTTTTGCATTGATTTTGCTCATATTTTGGCAAGAGAGAAAAAAGTTGATTATGAAAAGATAAAATCTCTTTTCAAGCAGGAAAAATGGCACTGCCATTTTTCAGGAATCAATTATACTGAAAAAGGCGAAAGAAACCATATTAAAACCGGAAAAGATAAATGGAAGGATTTATTGAAAAATCTTCCAAAAAATAAAGACATAACAATAATCAATGAAAGCCCTGACATGATTAATGATTCTGTTGAGGGGTTGAAATTATCAAATGGCTAATAAAATGGATTTAATTTTTGAAGTTATTGATAAAACCGGAAGAAAAATACATTTATCAAAAGAAAGATGGAGCCATATAAGGCAAGAGCATACCCAAATTGATAATATAGAAGAAATAGAAAATACATTAAAGAAACCTGTTAAGATAATTTCTCATGAAGAGGGAGAGCTTTATGATTATTACAATTATTATAAAACTAAAAATTCAAATTCAAAATATCTTAAAATTGTAGTTAAATATTTAAATGGTTCCGGTTTTGTATTAACAGCATATTTCGTGAGAAATATCAATCAATAAAATGAAAGGACAAATGAGAATATATTATGATGAAGAAGGAGACTTCTTAGAAATCATGGCAGGTGAACCTAGAGAAAATTATGGAGAGCATATAACAAAAGACATAGTAATCTTCAAAGACGAAAAAACAGGCGAAGCTGTCGGAATAGGAATTTTTAACTTTAAAAAAAGAGCTAAAAACTTGCAAGAAATAAAGCTGGACTTACCGATTGATATTAGTTTAATTGCCAAGAATATTTAATTAGGGTTAGTTCCTAATTTAATAGATATTCTTATTAATTCTTTTCTTGCTATTTCTGGATTTTGGTATGAAGGTTTTTTTAAATTTCCACAAAAAAATCCACTGCATAATTCTCCCCATCTCCTATCTTTTTCATCATGTATTAAACAATAAGATTTTCCACTTCTTATTTCCTGATTGTCACAACTCTTTTTATCAAAAGATTGATTTATTTCATAGCAGCAAGCGCCACATTGAAAACAACTTTCATTTTCCCATATTCCTAAATTTGAATCTATTGGCATTTTTGATTTAATTTAATTGCTTACTCCTAAATATTTATCTTTCATATATTGAGGAAAATCTTTTCCATTAGAAACTAATTCTTCAATTCTTTCTTTAACTGAATTAGTTTCTTCTATGCGACTTCCACAAAATTCATAAAAAGCATTTACTAATTCAGATAAAGATTTTTCACCTCTTTTAAAATCAAATAATGCTCCTCTTTCAACCATTTTTCTTATTTCTTTTAAATCTTCATCAGTTTGAACTTCTAATGCAGAAATCAACTTATGATTAAGAGTTGCAGCAGTAGTTCTATGATTTCCATCAAGCAATAAATAAATACTACCCTGATTCTCTGAATATACTTTTAATCTATCTATAATAGGAAAATACTTTTCTTTTTCTATTTGACAATTTGTTCTTAATCTTTCGATTGCATTAGCTATATCACCTAAAGTTACAAATGGGTTTCTTTTTGGCCAATCTGAAAGAGACTGTATATCTTTTTTTAGATTTGCATTTAACCTTTGAAAATAATCAAAATGAACAGGACTGGTCACAACAACAGGAGGCAAATCATTTCCATGCCCTCTCTCAAATATCCTGAAATATATCTTTAAGATAGATTCATTTTCTAAATAATATTCACCTGGAACAATTATTTGTTCAGGTTTTAGTTTTCTTGTTCTCATCTCAACATCTCTTCATCCTCTTCTTCATTATCTGCCTTCTTTTAATTCTTTTATCAATATTATTTAAAATTTTCTGAGATTTTTCAGGGCTTTTCTTGCATATGTTAAGAACATAAAATATTTTATTTACAACATCATTGAAAGTTTCTCTTTCATATTCCTTTAATTTGTTTAACCTTTCCCTTGTTTCCTTTGTTATTTTTATAGTTGTTATTTCATTCATTTTAAGAGTATACTTCATTATACCTAGCTATACTTTATAAAGCTTTTGCATATTGTAATTATTTAATAGTTAGTACATAATAGAAATCTTTATAAAGCATTTTTCTGTCATAGAATTAACTAAATTTTAAAAGCTTAACATGAGAAACAAAGTTATCATGGTTTCAATTATAGCATTATTTGCTATGGTTTTTGCCTTGAACACAGTAATGGCTGCAGACATTGTTAACAACATAGAAGTTGAAGTTAATGGTGTCGAGGCTTCTGAAACTTCTCCTTCTGTTGCTGGATTCGTTTCAAGCACAGTTCCGATTGAAGTTCAATTTACTGCAGCAGATGATGTTTCAGATGTTAGAGTTAGAGTCTATATAGAAGGATATAAAGATGAAATTTATGAGATAACTCCTAGATTTCATATAGTCAATGGAAGCAGATATGTAGAAAGTTTTTCATTGAAACTTCCTTCAACAATGGATCTTGAAGACTTGACAGAAAGAGTAACTCTATACGTCACAATAAGCGCAAAAGGCGAAGTATCAGTTGAAAAGGGATATGTAATAGAAATGCAGAGAGACCTTTACAGCTTGAATATCTTGTCTGTTGATGCGCCAGAAACAGCAACTGCAGGAAGCACAATAGCTATTGATGTTGTTCTGCAAAACAATGGTAATAAAAGACTTGACAATACATATGTTAAAGCATCAATTTCAGGATTGGGTGTTGAAAGAAGAGTATATTTTGGAGACTTGATTCCTACAGAAGACCAAGATGAAAATGATTTGGACGATGCAGTGAACAAGAAATTATACTTAACTCTTCCAAGAAATGCCGCGGCAGGTATTTATAATCTTGAATTAGAAGCTTATAACTATGATACAAGTACAATTGCTAAGAAAAAAATTGTTATTAGTGATGTTGAGACAGGCGTTTTGCCTTCTCTAAGCTCTAAAACAGTTTTAATAGGACAGGAAACAAGTTTCGATGTTGTTTTAGTGAATCCAAATGATAAGATGGTTGTTTATACATTAACGCCAGCGCAATCAGAAGGACTTACTATCAATGTTGAAGAGCCTGTTGTTGCAGTTTCTGCTGGTTCCAGCAAAACTGTAAAAGTTAATGTTAAAGCTACAAACAGCGCTGCTGAAGGTTCGCATACAGTAACAATTGATGTTGCTTCAGATTCAGGACTTGTTAAAAAAGTCAATTTTAATCTGAATGTTGAAAAATCAGCAGTAACTGGAACTCTTCCAGCTGGAAACAATGTAGTTTTAATCTTGACAGTAATCTTAGTGATTATATTTGTTGTTTTGTTAGTGGTCTTGATAGTGCTATTAACAAGAAAACCAGCAGAGCCTGAAGAATTCGGAGAAACAAGTTATTATTAATTTTTTATTTTTTTATTATTTTTTCTTGTTTTCCGGTTCTTTTTTAAGAGAATTAATATAAATAAAAATACTTTTAGTTTATAAAAAATGACAGAAGAAAATCAAATATATACATGTTTAATAAGAAATAATCCAGAAGAAAATTTTTCTTTTTATACCTCTAATTTTAATTATCCTTTTTCATTAATACCTGTTCTTAGACAAAGAAAAGATGCTGAAAGAAGATTTAAAAATTTTTTGAGCCTGAACCAGGGTTTAGAAACATTGGTCGTTGATTTGACTCCTATGATTGGGCAGAGGCTTATTCATAGCGACTGTGTTTATTTTTTAGAAGATGATAAATTATTTAAGGAAACGGAATATGTAAATGGTCATGTTGATGAATTAACCAAACAATATGGGGAAAAATTTATTGCAGTTCATAATGGAAAGGTAATTGATTCTGATGAAGATGATTTCAAATTAGCAACAAGAACTGAAGATTTAGCAAGGGAAGTTGGTCCTATTTTAATAAGTAAGTTGAGAAGTATAGATTAAAAATTTATTATTAATCTAACTCCTTGGATTATAGGTGGAATATTAGAAGAAGGCAAATTAGAGGTTTTGAATTGAGAGGATAATTATTTCTTAGCAGCTTTTTCATCTTCAATTCTTTTTTTAGAAACATCATAAACATTTTTTGTTATAAAATCATAATCAGATCTTAAATAAAGGTCTTTTCTATTACCTTTTAACCAATTGATTGCTGTAGTGTCAAAATAAACAATTCCATGTCTTGGCCCCAGATTATAATCGGGCATTTTAGAACAATCTCCATTTATTTGAGGACCCTCTGATTGAGGATCTGGTGTTTGAGGGCGTTGAATTGGAACTAATGGTCTTTCTTCTTGAGGAGCCTGTAGGGTTTGTGCTGGAGCTTGATGGGAAGTGACTGGTTGGGGCGGAGCCGGAATTTCTTCAGAATTATTAGTTAATCTTACAAAATAAACAGGAGTTCTTTTTGGCAATACAACTTTATCAGCATCAGAGTTTGGAAGGGGGTAATTAAAACCAAATAAAGGACGTTCTATACCAGTTGCTAAATCTCTTTCAATGAATTCATTATAGTTATTTCCATCAAGATCAGTTCTGAGTGAATAAATCATTCTTCCAGCTGTTGGCAAAGCAGGTATTTTTTTAGCAGTTTGTTCTAATTTTGATGTCTCACATCCACGGTATGCTAAAAAAGTAGCTCCAACTCCAATAGCCAACCCTACAATTCCCGATAGTAAAGCAGGATTTGCAGTGCCAACTCTTTTATTTAATTTTTTCATCTTTTTGCACAAAAGAATCAGCAGTCAGTTTTATAAGCATTTTTGCGATTAATAATATAGGCTCTTCACCTAATTTAGGGGGCTTCGCCCCATAATTTTGAAAAATTTTAAGTCCATAGTCCATTAAAATTTTTCTTTTCATATCATTAATGTCCAA
>JAGVWU010000058.1 GCA_018304145.1 Candidatus Pacearchaeota archaeon
AAAAAACAAACAGATACCTAGAGTTTTAATGAAAAATTGTGCAACTGTCAAATTAGTTTATAGACGAATTTAGTTTGACAAATGTCAAACTAAGGTTATTAAATCCTGTAAGATTAGTTTATTATAAATTACAAGAATCTGTGAATTCTAATGAGGAAAAATACGAATGTTTTTTTGAAATAATTTTATTCTCTAAATAATCTTGGTCAAAATCCCTATTCCTAACCCTATTAGAATTAATCCTGCAATTAGATGTATTATTTTTATGTTTCTGTCTCTCCATTCACTTACTTTTTCAGCACTTGAAATGCCGAAATAAACTGCCAAGGTTATTGCTATCATTGGCAGGATAAAAATTAGATTGTAAAGTAATAGATAAGGAATTGCTTTTATAAAAGCCAATGCAGAGAGATTTCCAGACGCAATTACATATGGGGCAATTGTACATGGCAATAAGAAAAGAGTAACGAAAATCCCTGCAATAAAAGCACCTTTTGGGCTTGAAATACTTTTTATAATAAGTTTCATTCTTGGTCTTAATTTTAAAGGCATTTCTGTAGCAATTCCTCCTGGTTTGTAATGAATATAATCCTTAATATTCAGGATTCCTATTAAAATAGATAATATTGCAAGGACATATCTTAAATAATGGGAGATTGAGGACATGAAAATTGCAAAACTCTTGAATAATTGAATTATTATTAATCCATAGATAAAATATCCTACAAATACAGCAAGAATAAAATAAAATCCCCCTAAAAGAACCTTGTGCCTTTTTTCTTCATTTCCTAATAAAACTGCAATAAGAACCATTACTAATGCTGCAAGAGCGCAGGGATTGATTGCATTGACAAATGCCAAGCTTATTATTTGAATTAAGGTTGTATTTGGCATGTTATTCGTATGAAACCTATGGTTTCCTTCAACTCGGCTTTCGCCCTGTTATTTTATTTTTTATTTGCAAGGCAAAAACCTCGCAAGTCACCTTCCCTTCTGAATTTATTTTGTTTAACATTTTGCTAATTGTTTTAATTCTTCAATAGACTTAACTCCTTCAAATTTTTCTCCATTTATAATCCATGTTGGAGTTCCTGTTATTCCAGCTTTTTCACATTTCTCTCTCTCTTCAATACAATTAATTTCTTTGAATAAACTAGAATAATTTCCTAAAATTTCTTTTTGTACAATGCAATGACTGCAACCAGGCTGAGAATAGAGCATGGATTTTCCTGCAATGCATTTCATAATCTCTTCAGTTGTTTGTTCTGGCTTTGGCTTTAGTAAATATATTCCTGCAATTATAGCAATCACAATAATTATTAATACAGTGTATGTTTTAATGTCTCTGTTCATTTTTCTTTATTAAGTGATATAAAGAATTATTTATAAATTGTTTGGTTTAACTAGTTTCAAGAGCTAAGATAGAATTAAAAAATAATTATCTTTTCTTTTTTGATTTTACTGCATTTGATTTTAAAGATTTAAACTTCATAAATAATCCTAATGCAATCAACACAAAACCTGCCAAGGATAATGCAAGCCAGTAAGCTTGATTTGTCTGATATACTGATGGAACCCAGGGTTGATTATCAGGGCCTGTTGCTCCTGCAAGGAAGAATAAAATCAATCCTACAATTAAGACTATGATTCCTGCCCAGAAAATAATTTTTTTCATTTACTAATCCCTCCTTTTTTTCAATTATAACATGATTAAACTTATTATTTATAATGCTTTGATGCTTAAAAAGGTTTTGGAAATGTTTAATTTATTAAATACATTTATAAATATTTTATTTTTAATTTTAATATGAAAAATATACTTATTCCAAATCAGGAAAGCCTGGATGAAACCGTCAGGAGATTGATTGAAGGCGGGGTAGAAAATCTTCATGTTGTCAGTGATTTTGACAGAACATTGACAAGAGCGTTTGTCAGGGGAGTCAAATCTCCAACTGTTATTGCTCAGATAAGAAATGGAAATTATTTAACTCCAGATTATGCTTCAAGAGCTCATGCCCTTTTTGATATTTATCATCCGATTGAAATTAATCCTAATATTTCTCATGAAGAAAAAAATAGAAAAATGCATGAATGGTGGAAATTGCATTTTGAATTATTAGTTGAATGCGGATTAACAAGAGGAGTAATCAAAGAGATTATTAGAAAAAGAAGCCTGAAATTCAGAAAAGGGACTTTGGATTTTTTGGATTTATTGCATAGAAGAGAAATTCCTTTAGTTATCATGTCTGCTGGACCTGGAGATATGATTAAAGAATATTTAAGGCAAGAAGGTAAACTTTATGATGATTTTTATGTTGTTGCAAATTTTTTAGAATTTGATGAAAATGGAAAAGTTATAAGAGTTCAAGAACCTATTATTCATTCCTGCAATAAGCATGAGATAGAGGTTAAAAGATTTTCATTTTATAAACAGTTTCAAAAAAGAAAAAATGTTTTGTTATTAGGGGATGATATTGAGGATTTAGGCATGGTAGAAGGTTTTCCTTATGAAACTTTGTTAAATGTGGGGTTTTATAATGAGAAACCTGAAGACCCAAACTATGAAAAAGGGCTTGAACAATTTAAAGAGAGGTTCGATGTTGTTGTTTTAAACGATGGGGATATGGGTTATGTTAATGGATTGATAAAGAGAGTTAGATAATTTTTGATTTTTTAATTAATATCAATGTTTAGAAGTTTTGAAAATTTGGAACAAGAGTTATAAAAATGAAAAACCTATTCATAACAATCCTCAGAGGTCATAACTTATCTTTTATTAATTAATAATGAACTATTTTTATATAAATGGGGGTTATTTTTATTTAACCTATCTTCTCTAAAATAATCATAGCATTATATATATACTTTAAAAGTAAAATCTTTGTTTAAATACAGAGGTATCTCAAAAATCTGTCAGAAGATTTTTGATGACTATTAAAATTTTAACAATTAAATAGAAGAATTTTAAAGACATGGGATTGTTTTCAGTATTTAAAAAAAGCAGTAATCTCTATTTTCCTGGTTGTGCAACTTATTTTAAATTTAAGGATAATTTTGAGATTTATAAGGAGATATTTAACAAACTGGATATTGAGTTTATGGTTACAGGAAAAAATATTTGCTGCGGTTTGCCTGCTTTTGAGGCAGGTTATGAGAACGAAGCCAGAAAATTGGCAAGAAGAAATCAGGAAATTTTCAAGGAAGAACAAATAACCACAATAATAACAAATTCCCCGTGCTGTTATAAAATGTTTCTGATAGACTACCCTAAGATTTTGCCTGATTGGAACATAAATGTGAAGAGTATATGGAATATTATTCTCTACAAGCTTGAGAATAATCCTGGCTTGATAAGGAATAAAATAAAGGAAATTGCTGTTTATAATGATTCATGCTATCTTGGAAGATATTGCGGGGTATATGAAGAGCCCAGGAAAATTTTAAACCTTCTTGGCTATGAATTGAAGGAATTTTTTAATTCAAAAGAAGAAAATTTTTGCTGCGGAAGCTGTGGAGGGTTAAACAGAACTGATTCTGAAGCAGCAGATGAAATTGCAAAAGAAAAAATTTTGCAGGCAAAAAGAATAAATGTTAAAAAAATAATAGTAAGTTCTTTGAATGATTATGAGATATTGAAGAAAAATTCCATTGGAAGTGGAGTTGAGATTATGGAATTTTCAGAAGTTCTTGCCAAAGCTCTTGGGCTAAGAAAGAGGAATATGATAAGCTCATCTGTTGATGAGAATTCAAGATTTGCAGAGGATTCTGAATTTAATGCAAACGAAGTGCTTGATGAGGTTGAAAATAAAATAGAGGAATTGAAAAAATGAATAAATTTTTAACGTATCTTGCAGGAGCTTTTGCTCCATACAAAGATTTTCCTGACTGGAGAGATTCTCTTCATGCTAATGTTACTAATAAAAAAATAACCTTTTATGATCCGCGAATGGCTTCTAGACAATTGTGCCCTGCTAGTTTTACATTGGATGATGCTAATGGAGTTTTAGATTCAGACATTATTTTTCATTATAGAATGAGGGGTTATGAAGATGATGGAGCTTCCTGGGAACAGGGGATTGCTTTTGCCTGTAATCTCCTTTTGCAAAGAAATCCAGAAATAGAATCTGTAAAACCAAAATTAATAATTTACGCAGACGAAACTTTTGTCCCTTTTCCACTTCATTTCGGCTCTGCAAATGTTACTTTTAACAGTTTAGAAACTGCTGTTGAATTTTTAGATTCTTTAAAATCCTTGGATAAAAAATTTTTTATGAAAAATTATCTTAGACTTTTAGACAGGGAAAGAGCAGGGGGTGAGTTATTTTAAATTACTATCTTAAAAATTAAATAAAATTTGAAATTACGAATAAAGAATGAACAAACATGAATTGATTTGCTATAATACTGATGCTTCGAGGTTAGTTGGAGAATCGGATGTTGTATTTTTTCCTAAAAATGTTGCAGAAGTTCAGGCAATTGTAAAAGAGATAGAATCTGATATTGTAATCAGGGGAGCTGGGACTGGCTTGGAAGGAGGTTGCGTACCACAAAAATCTCCGGTTATTGATTTATGCAAGATGAACAAAATACTTGATTTTAGCCCATCCAAGCTACAGGTAAAGGTTGAGACTGGAGCAACAATAAAAGAATTAAATGAAAAATTAAAAAAAGCAAATTTAGAATTTCCGGTTTATTCTTCTGAAAATGAAATATCTACAATAGGAGGGATAGCTGCATTAAACTCTCCTGGATTAAGAAGCATGAAATATGGAAATGTGAAAGACTGGATAGAAGAAATTGAATTTGTCAATGGAAAAGGAGAATTAGTCAAAACAACAAAGGCGGATTTAATGGATGTTTGCGGAATGGAGGGGATTACAGGAATAATAGTTTCTGTAAAGTTTAGAGTTATACCTCTTATTGAAAGAAGCGCTTCTGTTTTTCAAACTGATAATTTAAGTGAGATTTTTTTAATTGGAAGAAGAATAAGATCTGAGAAAGAGGTTTCAATGCTTAGACTTTTTTCAAAAGATGTTTCAAAATTAATGGGTTTTCCTGAAAAATATCATCTTATAGTTGAGTTTGATTCTTATAGGGGGAAAATAAAAGGAGAGGAGTATGATAAACTTATTAAAAAATTAAACAGCATTGGCAAGACCCTTATTTCAGAAGGCTATTATAACAGCGAAGATCCTAGAATGTTTTTTGATAAATTAAGGGAGTTTGTAAATTTTTTAGAAGTTAACAATGTGCCTTATTTTGGAGATTTAGGAACAGGGATTATTTATGCTTTTTTTAAAGATTTTGAAAAGAACAAGAGAAATGTGGTGAGGGCTGTGATGAAAAAATTAAGAGCTAAACTTGGAAATTACGGAGTTGGTATAATGAGAAAAGAGTTTGTAGATGGTTTTGATGCTAAAATTATTCAGAGAGTCAAATTAAGATATGACCCTAAGAACAAATTAAACAAAGGAAAAATGATTGATGTGGATTTTTCAGTTGGAAAAAATGATGATTCTGAGGCAAAAAGAAAAGAGGAGATTAAAAAAGAGATTAAAAATATTATATTAAAAGAGAAAAAAACTTCTTTGGAAAAGTCTCCGGAGAAAACTTCTATTATTGAAAAAGAGGCTGTAAACCAAACTCCTGCCAATTCCCATCATAACAATTCCAATAAAGAGGACAGAGATTTGATTAACAGTATAATGACTAATAACAGGAAAAATAATAATTTAAATAATAAGGATGGAAAAAATGAGCAATCTGGAAATTGAAAATGCAAGGGAAGAGATAAAAGAGATTGTTGAAAAGTGCGTTAAATGCGGAATGTGCAGAAGCGTGTGCCCTGTTTTAAGAGTCATGAGAGAAGAGCAGTTTTCTCCAAGAGGCAAGGCAATTATTCTTGAGAATAATTTTTTTGAAAAAATTGTTTATGACTGCAACTTATGCAAGGCATGCGAGAAAAAATGCCCTTTGAATTTAGAATTATGCAGTGCTTTCATCAGTGCAAGAAAAATACTGGTATTAAATAAAAAAGAAATCCCTGAAAATAAAGAGATGATTAAGAACCTTAATAAGACCGGAAATATTTTTGGGATTCAGGAATTTGAGTAAAATTCTTTAAATTAAAATATTATTAAGGTTTAAGAAGAGTCGCTTAATTACACTACGTCTTAAATAATAACTATTAACTTCTTAAGTGCTATATTCTATTTTATCAACGAAAGCTTTATAAATATGTAGCCCTTAATATATT
>JAGVWU010000036.1 GCA_018304145.1 Candidatus Pacearchaeota archaeon
TTATTTGTATTGTCTCGATAACAATACAAAGCCTTGCCCTTAAAAAAGGCAAGGTTTTTAATCATAAAGAATTCTATAGATTATATACTAAAATTTATTCTAAATTTTGGTAACTAAAATTTGCATAGCAAATTTAAGTGATTTGAACCCAAACGGGGATGAAAATCCTCCGAACAATAATGTATCGCTTTGCGATACATTTATGGACCCGAGGGGATTTGAACCCCCGACACCTGCCTTTCTCTTATTCCTTGAAAAGGAATAACTTATTATTAAGAGGGCAGTACTCTAACCAGGCTGAGCTACGGATCCTTTCTTTACCAAATAATTTAACTAGAATTATTTGATTTAAAAATCCTTAGATTTTAATTTCATCGCCACAATAATTAAATACTTCTATATCATCTCTAAAAAATGACAGGAGAACCATTAATCCAAGGCAGAGAGTATGATTTAAAGACTCTACAAAAAAATGTTATTTGGCCTGGAAGAAAAATTGTTTATGTTAGAAAGGAAGTATTGCCTAATATCGGAGGTGAATGGGAAACATTTTATTCTATTTTTGGAGGACAAAAAATAAGCGGATCTGAACCTGCAATTATGGAAGGAATTTTGCAAAGATTAAGAATGGGTCCAGAAGATGTTTATGTAATAAGAAATAGAGTATTCGGTAGAAATATATTCACTAGTTTAATAATAGATGACGTCCATTCTCCTATTGTTCAAAGCTGGTTGGATGAAGTTGAAAGAATAAGACAAGCAAGAGAACTAGCTTATGTTTAAATATAATTTCTTCTAAGTAGTAACAATAACAAGCTTTAAAAATTCAAGAGTATTTATAGAAATATGATAAACAAACAATCAAAATTAGCGAGAATATTATCCTCGATAACCCTAGCCACAGCACTTTTATTTCCTCTTAAAGCAAGAACAGAACCTCTAAAATTAAAATATTTACATCCAGTAACTGAATCAGAATCTCAAATACCTGATTATTCTTGGATTTTAAGAGAACCAAATCCTCAAGAAACCCAATCTGAAGAAACAGGTTTAGGAATAAAGGATATTCAAGATACATATAAGACTCCAGAAGAATTGCAAAGAGAAAAACTAGATTTAATTAGAAAAAAAGCATTAGAAAATGTAAGAACCTCTGTAAATGAATCTGATTTTGTAAGGGGTTTAAAGTATGATCTTTCAGAATTGATAGAAAAAAATTATGAATCTCTTAATTCAGATGAAAGACAAAGACTTAAATTTAAATTAAATATAAGAAACAAAGGCGAATTATATTTTAGAATACAAAGAGAATTATATTATAACTGGCTTGGAGAAATAGGAACTCAGGCAGATTATTCAAGAGTTGGTGGAAATGTTTCTCTATCAAAAGAACTAAAAGGCAAATCAAGAGTAAGTGTAAGTGCAGGCGAAGAAAAACAAAAAGGAACTTTCTTGAAATTTGATTATAGATTTTCTTATTAAATCTTCTCCTTAAACTTATAAATTCATTAAAAGTAAGTTGTGCCTTTGATTTTCATTTGATGTTTCATTAACAACTCGCTCTTGGTTATGCTTTCCATTACATGACTTGTATCACATTAACAAAATAATTTTCCTAGTCCTAGAATAGATTAATCATATCCACATAATTTAAATAACAAAGTATAATTATTATTTAATGGATAATATTAAAAACATAAAAATAATAATAGATATTCTTGAAAAGCACTTTCATTATGCTGAAAGAACAACTCTTAATAGGATGAGGCAAAAACCAGATGCTTTTAAAATTCTTATCAGTTGCCTTTTATCTCTAAGGACTCAAGACAACACAACTGAAAGAATCTCAATTGAATTATTCAAAATAGCAGACACACCTGAAAAAATCCTTAAACTTCCATTAAAAAAACTTGAAAAAATTATTTTTTCTTCAGGGCATTATCATAAAAAAGCCTTGACTTTAAAACATGTTTCAAAAGAGATAATAAAAAGATTTAACAATAAGGTTCCAGATACAAAAGAAGAGCTGTTATCAATCAAAGGCATAGGCCCTAAAACAGCAAATATTGTCTTGAATTTTGCATTTAACCAACCAGTTCTTCCAATTGACACTCATTGTCATAGGATTCCAAACAGATTGGGTTGGATAAAAACCAAAACACCAGAAAAAACAGAAAAAGAACTGGAAAAAATACTGCCAAAACAATACTGGTTTGAATTTAATGGAATTTTTGTTTTGTTTGGCAAAACAATTTGCCAGCCGATATCACCTTGGTGTAGCAAGTGCCCGATTAATGATTTTTGTCCTAAAATTGGAGTTGAAAAATCAAGGTAAAATACCTAGGTTTTATTTTTAACCCCTCCATCAACCCAGCTTCCACAAAAACTAAGTTTAGGATCATTTATCCATTGTCTTCTCCTTGCCAAACTCCAAAATGTTCTTTCAGATCCATCAACACAGATTCTATAATCAACAACTTTTACTCCATCCCCTTTTTCTTGAGGATAATCAATTGTTATCTCAAAATTCTTATCATAATTATCTGCATTGAATTCGTTGCCATTTATGTCTGTTAAAATCCTGATTAAACCATTTATCCTAATTTCTTTAGGAGCTTGTATATACATTTTAGTTTTATCAAACATAAAAAAAATATAATAAAACTATTTTTAAGGATTTATATTAAAGAAAATAGATAATTACTTTTTATTGTCAAAATGTCAATATTGCTCCAACATCAAAATCTTTGCTCCACTTATTATCTTGTATAACATTGATAATATTATTAACAAAAAATCTTAAAAAATAGAAATAAAATAATAATAACACCTCATTAATCTAAAGCCAATAAGTTTACATTAATTGCCTTCTGATTGAATCAATGTTTTCTGCGATTTCTTCGCCTTTCTTTGTCAATTTGATTAATTTGATTCTTCCCTTTTTCTCAAAAAGAACCAATCCCAAATCTTCCAAAGTCTGAAGGATTTTAACTGCATGTGAATAAGTGCAATCAACTTCCTTGGCTAATACAGAACCATATCTTGCTTTAGACATTTTTTTCAAAGCTACCAGCATTAAAGCAGGTTTCCTTCTAAAAAAAATATCGAAATTATCTTTCATGTTATGAAATTTATTTAACACTTTAAAAAATACAATTTATTATGTACTTTTCAAAAGCTATATATTAAAGTAACATAATGGCTTATAAAGCTTTCTATTAAAAAAATTCATCAATGAGTAGCGAAATTTATTGATATTAAAATTAAATAATAGTAACCTTATGTTACCATTTAATAATCTAAGTGAAAAGTTTAAGAATTAAGAGCATTATACAAATCCAAATATCCTTTTGCCAATAATTCTGGCTTTACAGCTATCATCTCTATCCGAGTTCTTCCACTGACAACCGAATCTTTCATGAATTGTTCTATATTTTGTGAAAGAAGAGCTTTTACAGCTTCTTCTTTTGAAAGAACAAACCTCAAATCTTTGTTTTCATTTAAAGCTTTAATTGTTATTAAACCACCATTAATAATTTCAGAACTCCAAACTTCATTGTCTAAAGCTAATTCAACAATTGGATTTCCAAAACCTGGAAAAGAATGAAGGTTATTGACTCCTAAAGACAGCAGTATATAACTTATGTAATTCTCATTAAATTCTTTTATTCCTTGTTCAATAATTTTTTCAATATTTGAAGGTTCATCATTATTAACACTTCTCTGAACAATCCCTTTCATAGGATTTTCGAGAACAACAATCTGCTGATTTTTTACAAGTTCTCTCTTATTCATAAAATATGCTGCAGAAACAAACAACAATATCAAAAATATTATTAAAAGTATCATAAAAAATTTCTTGCTCTTTTTCTTATCTGCTAAATTTGCCTCATTCATTTAATAACTACCTAAGAGCAATATTTAAATATTCTCATAAATAATTATCTAATATGATAGATATTCGCTTAATCCGAGAAAATCCTGAACTAGTAAAAGAAAACATTAAAAAAAAGTTTCAGGATGAAAAACTTCATTTTATTGAGGACGTAAAGAAAAAAGATGAAGAATGGAGAAAACTGAAATTTGAAGCTGATAATCTAAGAAAAGAGCGAAATAAGGTTTCTGAACAAATTAATCAATCTAAAAAATCAAAAGATAATAAGAAAGCAGAGGAACTTATTAAAAAAGCAAAAGATATACCCATAGAAATTGAAAAAATAGAGGAAAAGGCTGTAATTTTAGAAAAAGAAATAAGAGAATTAATGTATCAAATACCTAATATTATCCATAAATCAGTTCCAATTGGAAAAGATTCTTCTGAAAATGTTGAAAGGAAAAAAATAGGAAAACCTCTTGTTCCTAAATATGAAATTCTGCATCATGCTGAATTCGCTGAAAAAATTGGTGGAGTTGATTTTGACACAGCAAGAGAAACTTCTGGAAAAGGATTTTTTTATTTAAAAGGGCAATTGGCTATTCTTTCATCCGCAATGTTGAATCTTGCAAAAGATTATATGATTAAACAAGGCTATGAATATATTGAACCTCCTTTGATGATAAGGAAAAAAGTAGTGGAAGGAGTAATGTCACAAAAAGAGATTGAAGACATGATGTATAAGATTGAGGGAGAAGACCTGTATTTAATTGCAACTTCAGAATATCCTTTGGTTGGAATGTATATGGAAAAAATACTTCAGAAATCACAGATTCCTCAAAAAATAACAGGTTTTTCACCTTGTTTCAGGAAAGAAATTGGTGCTCATGGAATAGAAGAAAAAGGATTTTACAGATTGCATCAATTTTACAAGCAGGAAATGGTTGTAATCTGTGAGCCAGAAGATTCCTATAAATTCTATGATGAAATGCTCAAGCATACTCTTAGTGTAATGAAAGCCTTGGAAATTCCAGTAAGAGTCTTAGAATGCTGTTCAGGTGATTTAGCAGACCTAAAAGCAAAATCCTGTGATGTAGAAGCCTGGAGCCCAAGGCAGAAAAAATATTTTGAAGCAGGTTCTTTGACAAATATGGAAGAAGCTCAAGCCAGAAGATTAAATATTAAAATTAATGGAGCAAAAGGAAATTATTTTGCTCACACCTTAAACAACACAGTTTTAGCTAATCCTAGAACAATGATTGCATTAATGGAAAATCATCAGCAAAAAGACGGCTCAATTAAAGTGCCGAAGGCACTTTGGAAATACACTGGCTTTAAGAAAATCCAGAGAAAATAATTATCCTGTTTTTATTTAAGATTTTTAAAAAGATTTTTTAAAAATTTTGCTAAAGAAAATACACTGCCTTCGGCTCTTAATCGAGTGAATTCATTATTTAACTCCTCATTTTCATGGTATCTTAATCTTCCTTGAGAAATCCAACCTACATGCTGGTCCAAAACATATCTTAAAGTTTCAAGAGTTCTTTCTAAATTATCTATTCCAATACCTCCATTAGAAAATCCTAAAATTTTTTCAGGATAATCAGAACTTTTAAAATAATCTTTTGGATAATCTTCAATTCTTCTTTCTAAATAAGGTCTTAAAAATTTTCTAAAATTTCCAATGCTTGAAGCTGCAAGCCTAAAACTTCCTCTTTCACTCACTGTCAACTCTGATAAATCAGACCCAAAGAGATTTCTAATTAATTCTCTTCTTTTCAATATCTGGCTTGCCTGCATTTCTTCCCTCATTTGAGTCAGGGACTTAGAATCTTTTTTTACTCTAGAAAGTAATCTTTCATATCCATGTCGCGTCATATTTCCAGCTTCAAAATAATCTAAAGCTTCCCTATAACTCATTTTTTTTCTATCAATTTCTATTTTTCCATCACTTTTTCTTAAAAATTTTTTAAATAAATAATTTCCAACAGGATCATCAGTTGTGACTTCTCCAGGTCTTTTCATTACATATTCAATATTACCTTCTCTCACATAATCTACCATTGTTTATTCTCCATTATAATTTCTTTTAATGTAATCAAGTGCTGTTTTTTTCCCATATTTTTTTGCAACTGAATAAGCAGCTATTGCAAAGAGGCTTGCTTCTACATTTTCTTCATCACTATGTTCTGTCATTGAAAATCTAAAAGGATTCCTAGCAGTTCTTTCATATGAATTTAATAATTCTTCAGTTAAATTTTCACCATGTGTTATCCGAAAAATAGTTCTCAAGGACAATAATAATGAATTCATGAAATTCACTAAAAAGAGTTTAATGGATACCTTGAGAGCTAAAACAGAGGG